>JAKBBN010000143.1 GCA_021808485.1 Planctomycetota bacterium
TCCGATAATCATGTATCGGTGCAATCGCCTGGAGGCGATTAACTGGGCAAGCCATTGGGCGGTTGATAAACCGCAGTTGCGGATAGAAATGCTTGGTTAAGGATGACCAAGATGCCGCGGCGAACGCAAATTTACTATTGCGAATGTGTGATGATACCAGTTTATGGTCTTGTACCGTTGATTCGGCTAAAATAAAGTTGCGTAGAGAGATTTTATAACCCGCAGGCTACGAGCTTGTTATAAAATAGCCTGTCATCATTCGGAGTATTCATCGTGGACACGTCGGACTCGCTGGGCCGTCCTATTGATTCGGTAAATGCACTTAACGCGGAATTTTTACAAGATCTGTATCAAAAATGGCAACAGGACCCGCAAGCGGTTGATCCGCAATGGCGATGGTTCTTCCAGGGCTTTAACCTGGCCTCTGATGGGGCGTTTACCGGTGCCGCGATGGCGCCGACGGACGCAGTGCGCTCCGTCGGCACATCGGAGCCGGACCTGCAGATTGCAGACCTGATCCACAGTTATCGCGAATGGGGGCATTTAATTGCCGAGTTGGACCCCCTGGGCCGCAATCAGACTGAGCACCCATTTCTCTCCCTTGATGAATTCGGCCTGAGTGAAGCCGATCTGGACCGAACGGTGAAAGCGGGCAGCTTTACCAACAACGGGGTGATCACACTGCGGCAATTGATATCGATGCTCCGCACCACCTATTGCGGCACACTGGCTGTTGAATATATGGACATTCAGGACCCTGCGCAGCGCGCCTTTCTGCAGGAGCGGATGGAACCGGTTCTGAATCAGCCGGAATTATCGCCGGATGGGAAAAAGTGCATCATGTCCCGCCTGATAGCCGCCGAGGATTTTGAGCAGTTTCTGCAGCGGCGGCACCCGACGGTCAAGAGGTTTTCAATTGAGGGAGCGGAGTCCCAAATTACACTGCTGGATGAACTGATTGAACATGCGGCGCTCAACGGCGTGGATGAAATGATCTTCGGCATGGCGCATCGCGGCCGCTTGAATGTGCTGGCGCACATCCTTCAGAAACCCTACGAAATGATCATGGCGGAAGTGCTGGATCGCCCGCAGAAATTCGGCGGCGACGGGGATGTGAAATACCACCTGGGTTACGCCTATGACCATTCAACGCGGGCGGGGCGATCCATACACCTGTCCCTGGCGGCGAATCCCAGTCACTTGGAAATCGTGGATCCGGTGGTGGAAGGGATTGTCCGGGCAAAACAGAATCGCAAGGGGGATGTCACCCGGCAGCAGGTGGTTCCCGTCCTGATTCACGGTGATGCCGCGTTTACCGGACAGGGAATCGTGGCCGAAACGCTTTATCTGTCCGAGCTTGAGGCCTATCGCACCGGCGGCACGGTGCACATTATCTGCAACAACCAGATAGGCTTCACCACCGACCCTACGGATTCACGCTTCACCCGGTATCCCAGTGACGTGGCACGCGCCATTCAGGCGCCGGTCTTTCATGTGAACGGCGACGATCCGGAGGCGGTTGTGCATGCCGCGCGACTGGCCATCGAATTCCGCCAGAAATTCAAGGCTGATGTCATTATCGATCTGGTGTGCTACCGCCGGCGCGGACACAACGAACTTGACGACCCGACGGTGACCCAACCGGTTGCGTACCGGCAGATTTCCAAGCATCCGACAACCCGGCAGATTTACGCCCGTCGGCTGTTGGAAGCCGGAACCGTCCGGCAGAGCGAGCTTGACGCCATGGCCGCCGAGGTTCATGAGCGGCTGGAAAAAGCGCAGGAATACGCCCAGACGTTTAAACCCACCGACATGCCGCCCCCCGTGCGCGGCCCTTGGCGCGATATCATTAAAGCGCCGCGTGATATTCGCGATTGGCGGGTCGATACCGCGATTCCCGCGGATCGTCTTGTCCAGATTGCCCGGCAGGTGTGCAACATGCCTGAGGGCTTTAATGTGCATCCCAAGGTCGCCCAAATGTACAAGTCCCGACTGGATGCCGTTGCAAATGGCGCGAATATAGACTGGGGATGCGGCGAAATGCTGGCTCTCGGGTCCCTGCTGGATCAGGGCGTTTGGGTGCGATTGAC
Source organism: Planctomycetota bacterium (assembly GCA_021808485.1). Lineage (GTDB taxonomy): Bacteria > Planctomycetota > Phycisphaerae > WQYP01 > WQYP01 > JAJYPG01. Next base: position 2,091 of record JAKBBN010000143.1, read on the forward strand.
CGGGCAGGATGTTTGCCGCGGCACCTTCAGCCATCGCAATGCCGTCATCTATGACGCGCAAAGCGGCCGGCCGTATACCCCGCTGGGGACGTTCTGCGAAAATAAATCCCGCTTCACCATCATTAATACCATGCTCTCCGAGCTCGCCGTTCTTGGGTTTGAATACGGATTTTCATCCGCGGATCCCAGAGCTCTTGTAATGTGGGAGGCGCAGTTCGGCGATTTTGTGAACATGGCCCAGCCCATTATCGATCAATTCATCACCACGGCCGAAACAAAATGGGGTAAATACAACGGCTTGGTGATGCTGCTGCCTCACGGTTATGAAGGTCAGGGGCCGGAGCATTCCCACGCCCGCCTGGAGCGGTTCCTGCAGCTTGCCGCGGAGGATAATATTCAGGTCTGCAATCCGACGACGCCGGCGCAGTATTTCCATTTGCTGCGGCGGCAGGTGTTGCGCAATTTCCGCAAACCGTTGATTGTCATGGCGCCCAAGAGCCTGCTGCGAAACAAGCTGGCGGTAAGTTCGCTGAATGATTTTTCCACACTTCAGTTTGAGGAAATTATTGATGAGATCGAACCGCTGGACCGCAGCCGTGTGCGGCGCGTCCTGATGTGCAGCGGCAAGATTTATTATGAGCTTTTAGCGCAGCGCCGGCAGCATGGCATCACGGACATCGCCATACTGCGGCTTGAACAGATATACCCCTTCCATGCCGAGCGCCTGACGGAAATCGCCCGGTCCTACCCCAAGGGTGTGGAAATGGTATGGGTGCAGGAAGAACCGCGAAACAACGGTGTTTATCCGTTTATCGGCGCCAAACTGCATTATCATTGGCCCGGCATGCAGAAGCTGATTTACATCGGCCGCAAGCCATCCAGCAGTCCTGCCGCCGGATCGCATGAGCGACACCACCACGAGCAGGAGGAGATCATCGCCCGGGCGCTTAACCTCTCGCTTACCGAGTTGGAAAAGCAGGGGCACGCATCCGACAATGGAAAGGCCGCAATACCCAGTGATGTGGAAGTAACTGAAGGAACGCCGGTGGGCAAATAAGGCACGTGTCCGCAGCCGCGGGCATTGCTTGTGTTGAACAGGGAAGTTTACAGGAAAGAATAAATTCATGAGTAGCGCAGTCAAAGAGCTATTGGTTCCCGGTCTGGGAGAATCCGTTACAGAAGCCCGCATCGCCAATTGGGTGAAAACCGACGGCGACGCCGTTACGGCCGATGATGTGGTGGCCGAACTGGAAACGGATAAAGCCACCGTGGAACTTCCGGCTGGATCAGCCGGGGTGTTGCGGATTGTCAAGGATCGCGGCCAGACGGTGAATGTCGGCGATCTTATCGCCCATATTGAAGCCGGAGGGGCGCCCGGCCGGCCGCCCGCGGCTGCCTCGCCCGTTCCCGCCGCTTCCAAAGCCGCGGAATCCCGTCCGCCGGCGCCTTCGGTGCAGCGGATGATCGCGGAACATAATGTTGATCCGGCGCAAATTCGCGCCACCGGTCCGGGGAATCGGATTACCAAGGCGGATGTGGTGGCGCATCTGGAGTCCGCGACGCCGGCTCCCGCCGTTAAAAGCGAACCTCCCCGAGCGTCAGCGGCCAAAACCGTCGAATCTCCCAAGCCTGCGGCCGCAACGGTAGTTGCCGCGGAAGGTTTGGATGAAACGCGGGTTGAAATGTCCAAGCTGCGTGAAACCGTGGCCCGCCGACTCGTCGAAGCGCAGCATACCGCGGCAATTCTCACCACCTTTAACGAGGTGGACATGTCCGCGGTGATGGGATTGCGGGAGAAATATAAGGAACGCTTTGAGAAAATGCACAGCGTCGGGCTGGGGTTTCTCTCGTTTTTTGCCCGCGCGGTCTGTGCCGCGGCCAAA
>JAKBBN010000063.1 GCA_021808485.1 Planctomycetota bacterium
TCAGATTTTCGATCATAATCTTATCCATGGTGGCGTACTCCTAAAAAAAGAAACTGAACTATTCATATTTAGGTTACGCCGCCTTTTTTACCCCGTCCACAACTTTTGATAGTATCTCGCATTTCCGTGAACGACGACGGCTCGGTTGCAATTAACTGGATCGGTAAAGAAGCCAAAAACCCAGGGGTCCACGGAGGTATGATTGGTAAATAAGGGGTCCACGTCCCGGTCCGGGCGACGCCATTATTTCGGATGGGGTGGCGCTGATTCTACTGTCAGTGGGCGCTTTAAAACTTGCCACCAAATGGGGCAATTCAAGGGTTCAAAGCCGGCCAGTGGTTTTCTGTCTTATGACGCCCAATAACCCTTCTTGTCAATGCCTGCCTTGTGTTCGAATTCGTTTTCGTTAATTGATCACCGTTCATGGTTATTTAGGCAAAAGGCAGACGCCTATGGAAATGCGCTGATATTCGCCGGCCCCGGCGCGGATGGCATCTGGTTCGCCGGCGCTGATGTGCAGTCAGATTACGGGGCGAATGGCATCATTGATTGCGGCCGTTGCTTTGATATGAATGCGGCGAATTATTTTGTCTGCAGCCGCAGCGGCAATGCCGGGCGTCACGGGCAGCCCAAAGTCGCCCATGCCGCAGGCCGGATTAACCGAGTATCTCATTGATCTGGTTGATGACGGCCGGAGCCAGCTTGACTCCGCTGGCGGCGGCGTTTTCCTCCAGCTGTGCCGGGCGCGACGCACCCACGATGCAGCTGGTTACTTCCGCACGGTTTAAAATCCAGGCCAGCGCCAATTGCGACATCGTCAGTTTCAGATTTTCCGCAATCGGAACCAGCTTTTGCACGCGCGATAAAAGCTCCTGATCCTGCACATTGCGTTTGATGAATTGATTCTGCCGGTCATCCGCGGCGCGGCTGTCGGCGGGCAGCGGCCGGCCGGGCTGGTACTTGCCGGAAAGGATGCCCTGCGCCAGCGGGGAGAACACCACCTGCCCGATACCGGCGGCATGGCACAGCGGAAACAGCCGTTCTTCCCACTGCCGCTGAATGGCGCTGTACCGCGGCTGACTGCTTTTGGGCCTGTAATAGCGGTCCCCGCAGATGGCGAGGGCTTCAATAATTTTTTCCACCGGCCATTCGGAAAATCCCCAGTAGAGCACCTTGCCTTGATGGATTAGGTCATCCATGGCGCGGATGGTTTCCTCCAGCCCCCCCCCTTCATCAATACCTTCCACGGCATATCGGTGGCATTGATAGAGGTCGATATAGTCCGTACGCAGCCGCTTTAAACTGGCGTGGCACTGTTCAAATATATGCTTGCGTGACAGGCCGTGATCATTCGGCCCCGGCCCCATGGGGAAAAAAACCTTGGTGGCCAGCACGTAGTCGCTGCGGCGGCGTGTGGCCAGCAACCGGCCCCACACCTCTTCCGCCTTGCCGCCGGCGTAGCCGTTGGCCGTGTCAAGGAAATTAATCCCGAGTTCAAACGCCTTGTCCAGGATTACCCGGGTCTGGTCCGCTTCCTGGGCGTTGCCGACAGTCAGCCAGCCGCCGAGGCCGATTTCCGAAAGGCGCACGCCCGCATCACCCAAACGCCTGTATTGCATGCATGGTCCTTAATCATGGGCGGCGGATCGCCGTTGTTCCGCCGCGGTTATCGTGAATCCATCGGTACGTAGTGTTTGTTGACCGGTCCGGTATAGATCTGCCGGGGGCGGGCGATTTTGGAGTTTGCATCATCATGCTGCTCCTTCCAGTGGGCAACCCAGCCGGGCAGACGGCCGATGGCGAACATGACCGTAAACATATTGGTGGGGATGCCGATGGCCCGCATGATCAGGCCGCTGTAAAAATCGACATTCGGATAAAGCTTGCGCTCAATGAAATACTGGTCTTTCAAGGCGAGTTCTTCAAGCTTGCGGGCGATATCCAGCAGGGGATCGCGTAGATTGAGTTTTTTAAGCACTTTTTCACATACGCTCTGGAGCATTTTTGCGCGTGGGTCGTAATTTTTATAAACCCGGTGGCCGAATCCCATCAGGCGGGTTCCACTGCCTTTTTGCTTGGCCATTTCAATATATTTTTCCGCCGTAAGCCCGCCCTGGTGGATCTGCCCGAGCATTTCCAGCACTTCCACGTTTGCGCCGCCGTGCAGCGGGCCCCACAGGGCGCACACGCCGGCGGCACAACTGGCAAACAGGTTCGCCTTGCTGCTGCCCACCATGCGCACGGTGCTGGTGGAACAGTTTTGTTCATGGTCCGCGTGCAGGATAAAAATAAGGTTCATCGCCAGTGAAATTTCCGGATCCGCCACGCGCTGGTCATACGGCATGGAAAACATCATGTGCAGCAGATTGTCGCAATACCGCAGTTTCGGATTCGGATAGATATACGGCAGCCCGTTGACGCGGCGATAGGTAAAGGCCGCGATGGTGCGGATTTTACTGATCAGCCGGGCGGCGGCTTCCTCGAAAATTTCCTCATCTTTGATCAAATACATTTCCGGATGAAAGCAGCCGAGGGTATTGATCATGGCCGACATGATGGCCATGGGAGGTGCGGAGGCGGGGAAGCCTTCAAATGTATGTTTCATGGCTTCGTGCAGGTGGGCGTTGGCGGTAAGCCTGGCGCGAAAGCGTGTGGATTCCGTGGAAGTCGGCAGCCGTCCGAAAATAAGCAGCCAGGCAACTTCAATGAAGTCCGGATTGCCGGCAAATTCTTCGATCGGAATGCCGCGATATCGCAAAATACCCTGGTCGCCGTCAATATATGTGATGGCGCTCTGGCATGAGCCGGTGTTGCCGTATCCCTGGTCCACGGTGATCAGGCCGGTGTCCGATCGTAAGCGGGATATATCAATGCCGCGTTCACCCTCTGTACCGGTGATAACCGGATAGGTGACGGTTTTATCGGCGTAGGTAATACTGGCTGTTGCTGGAAAGCTGGAAGAACCGGATTTTGACGTTTCCATAAGGCAATTGCGTCCCTTCAAATTTTAAAGCCGCCCTCAATTCCGCATCATATAGCATCATCGCGGTTTTTGCGACTTTTCCTTTTTTTGAAAAAACGGCATTTTTCGGGGGCATACAGCCGCGGGCCGGCCGGCAGGCGGCAGGTCCGCAGGTGAAACGGTCCGCGGCATTCGGCGGGGTAAGCCGTGCGCATTGAAGCGATGTTATGCATATTGGAAATGCGCGTGCCGGGGCTGCGCGGCCGTCGGCGGTCGTGGCGCGGCAGGCGGATCTGCCGATGGATGATAAGCGGTGAATACGCCGGCGCGGCGGGATGTTACTGTGCCAGAAACGCCTTGAAATTACCGTCCAGCAGTTTTTCAACATCCCGCACAATGTCCGCGTGGGTAACGGTTCGGCCGGTCTGCAGGATGCGCAGGTACATTTCTTCCAGTACGGCGGCAATAACCTGCCGGCTGTGATCCCATTTGTAAATCAGTTGATCCAGAATGCGGGCATCGGAATGCTGGGGAATAAATGTTGTGCCCAGCAGTTCAAAGCGCATCCGTGTCATTTCTGTAATGAGGCTTGGGTTATTCAGGAACCACCAGCAGCCGAACGGCATCAAATTGGAAAATTTCCGGGCAATGACGCACAGTTCATGCTGATTTTCCCGGGCAAGCATGGTCACGAAAAATTTGTTTTCGGGAAATTCGCGGCACAATCTGGCCAGGCTGGCAATATCCGCAAGGCCGGAAGTGTCGCCGGCGTCACGCAGGGCCGGCTGCGTTCGCAGATTGGAACCGATCATCATCGCGAACGGCAGCTTCCGCTGGGCACATGTCGGCAAAATCGCCTTTTCCAGGATGGTTTGCCCCGCCTGCCCCACCGAATCGGCGGGATTGGCCGGATAGCGGAAATCCGGCGGCAGGCTCACGGCGCAATAAATCGCACTTTGCCGGTCCAGCCAGTCATTAAGAAACCGCCTGACTTCGTCAATGGTTGTCGGCGTGAGTTCGGATTCCGTGGCATAACCCCATTCGGTAAGTTTTGCGGCGGCCTGCGGAAAATTGCGCAGCAGCGGGTCTATCCGCAGTACGGCGCGAAATCGCGAATCCGCGGCCACGCGGGGGTTGGCCAGCCATCGTCGGCGTTCATTGTCATCAAACACGGCGTTGGTCATGGTAATGCCGGAGACATTGGCGAGTTGCATGACCTTGTCAATGTACTCATCCGGGTCCATCGCGGCAAAAAACGCGCGATAATTGTCCAGCGTTTTTTCGTTCGGGTCCAGGCCCAGCCGGGTGATCGTGGTCAGGACGCCGCGGCAGGCCTCGCTTACCGGCGTGTTTTCCACGAAAAGATGCTTCCAAATATGATCCGCCTGGCGGCTTTTCGGCCATCGCCAGAATTGCTCATAAGGCACCACGGATGCCGGCACCACGCGATACACTTCCGCCACCAGGTAATGATATGTTACAAGCTCCTCGATTCCCCAAAGCATCAGGCCGTCCGGGTCTACCTTGGCGGTGCGGTTGTGCACGGGCGTGCCGAAGGCCGGGGTGTAAAGATGGGTGTGCATATCCAGGGCGGGCTGCCGGGCAATTATTTTGTGCACCAGATCATGAAGCTGGGCGGGCTTTACGGGCGCCTCCAGCGTTGATCCCTTTATATCTTTGGACACGGCTGTGCTCATGGTTGCTCCTGTCAATGGGCGGTATAGAGTACTATTGCGCCAATATGTGCGCTACGAATATGGAATAATACTATTCCATTGGCTTGATGATTGCAAGTAAATAATCAAAATTAGTTCATAAATTTTACCGCACGGTACCGTCGGATGGTGGGGGCGAAAGAGGGTCACAAAAACAGTGGAAATACCAACAAAAAACGTTAATTTTATAGGGTTTTAGGTGAATGGTTTTCCGTGAAAAAAAATTGTACGGCCGGAATATATGGATCTTGTTGGCTTGGATAAAAGGATAATGTGCGCACAAATTGTGCGCATTGAAATATTATTATGCAAAGATTTTTTTGGAATTGATTTGACAATGTGTGTTTTGTGTGTTACACTTTTTTACAGCTGGCGATGTGTATCATGTTGCCGTCATTTCATGCGACGGAGCCGGCTTGCGGCGTAGCGCGTGGCGCTGGGAAAGTTGGCCGGCGCCGATCAAATTTAATTGCCGGTCGGATGTGCCGCACAATAACGAGTTCGCTTAAGTGGCGGCTGCCGCGGCGGGCCGCTGGAAAGTTCGGCTTTTTCGCTGAAATTTCCGTTGAAGATGTTTGAAAAATTCAGGTTCCGTGGCGGAGTTCACGGCATGACGGTGTTTCGATTCAGCCAGGTTCCGTCGCCGGAATATATGGATCATCGGCTTGCGGGCCGCGGGCATTTGCCGCGGCAGGGTCCGTTGAGGGTTTCCGGCCGCAATGAATGTCAATGGAGATGGGCGGATTGAGCCGCCGACGGTTTTTCGGATAGTTGTGCGGGCGGGTTGTGTTGCCTGCCGGTGTTTTTTCGGAGAATGCGATCATGAAATATGAACAGGCATTAATGAGGGCGGCCAGGCGCGGCTTTACGCTTATTGAGCTGCTGGTGGTAATTTCAATCATTGCGCTTTTAATCGCCATCTTGCTGCCGGCCCTGGCGCAGGCAAAGGAAGATGCGAACCGGGCCGTCTGCTCATCCAATGTCCGGAGCATTGTGCAATCCATGATCATATATGCCCAAAGCAATCACAGCGTGTTCCCCACCACGCCCGGAAATTCCGGCGGCACGTTCTATAATGCACCCACCGGCGTTGCGGGCGTGGGCCTTACCACCCCGGGCAAGAGCGGCCTTTCCACCGTGCAGGCTTATTATGCCACCGCCGCGACCGCCAATCCGGTGGCCGACCCGCTGCAGTGCATGTGGATGCTTGTGCTCACCGGGGCCATGAGTCCGAAGAGTTTTATCTGTCCATCGGATCCCTTCGCGATCAGCCCTTCGCTGGAATATGGGTTGACATCCGGCAGCGGCCTGCCGAACACGTATGTCTGTTTCAGTTTTCTGTCCAACAGTCAGACCAACGTAAGCAAGAACGGCCAGGGGGAAAGCTATTCCATCGCCTATCCATGGCAGGCGAATGGCCAGCCGGGGGCATGGTGGAGCAGCAAGTCCGGCGCGGATGTGCCGTTGGTAAGTGATATCGCCCCGGTGCCGGAGGGCGGCAACGGCGCCGGCACCGGCGGGCAGCGCATCACGAATTTGCTTCCGAGTGCGAACACCTACGGTCCCTACATATTCAACACGCCGAACCACGACGGCGACGGCCAGAATGTCGGTTACGGCGACGGCCACGTGAACTGGTGCACCAATCCGTACGTGGGGCAGAATTCGGACAACATTTTCTGTTACGACAGCACCGCCTCCATGGTCGGGCAGAATGGGTTGACCTTTCAGGCTACGGAGTTGACCGGGTACGGCGGCACACACAACGGCCCGGTGGTAGCCGGTATAACGCCCAATATTCCGCCGTATGACATCTGCATGGTTCCGCGGCTGGAAATATCCAAGCCCGGCGGTCCGCAATGGTAAGGCCGGAACGGTAAGGCGCCTCCGTCGCTGCGTCACCAACCCTGGGCGGCCGTCACATGGGCCGCCGTACCAGGCTTGCTGCAAGCGGCGACGAGGGCGCGGTTTTTTACGGGGCCCGTCGAACAACCGCCCCGCCTGAATGTGCAGTGGGTAATTGAGAGTGGGAATATCAGCGGTCGGCTGATGCCATGAATGATCTCGCCGCAGGAGTTGAATTAAATGAATTCGATGGTTCGCTTTTATCTACGGTTGGCGGCATGGCCGGCCGGGCTGTGTGGTATGTTGATGTTTGCAACGGCAAGCACCGCCGCCGGCGCGACGGGTAAAGTCCTGGTGGTGTCCCCGCATAAGGAGCGCGGGCGGTTCACCTCCATCGCCGCCGCCATCGCCGCCATTCCCCCGCGCAGCGGCACCCCGGTGACGATCCTGGTGCGTCCCGGAATTTATCATCAGCGGCTGATCATTCCGCGGCATCTTCCACCCATCACGCTGCTGGGCGCCGCCGCACGGGACACGATCATCGTGTATTCGTTGATCGCGCATGACAAAGGCCCCAACGGCAGGCAGATCGGAACATTTGGTACGGCCAGCGCGTGGATACGGTCCAACCGCTTTTCCGCCGCACATATTTCGTTCGTGAATGATGCGGGTCTTTCCGGAAATGGTTATGACGGTCAGGCGCTGGCGATTCGCGTGGATGGCGACAAGGCGGTTTTTTCCCACTGCCGCTTCCTAGGTTGGCAGGACACCATCCTGCTTAACAAGAACCGCCAGTATTTTGACCATTGCCACATCCAGGGGGCGGTGGACTTTATTTTCGGCAATGCGACGGCCTTTTTTAACCGTTGCACCATTACGGCCATGGGTTATGGGTGCATCACCGCCGCGCGCACGCCGCGGAACAGTCGGTTCGGGTTTGTATTTTCGCACTGCCGGGTGCGGTCGCTGGCCACGCACGGGCACACCTGGCTGGGCCGGCCGTGGGGGCCGTATGCCGCCGTGGCCTGGCTGCACTGCCGCTTTCCGGCAAATTTGAATCCGGCCGGATGGATGCATTGGGAAGACAAAAAAAATCCGGAGACCGCACGGTTCATTGAATACGCGGATACCGGCCGTGGGGCCGGCCGGCGCCCCGCCTGGATCCGCACGTTAACCAAAGCCCAGGCGAAGCAATACACGGTGCGGCAGGTGCTTTCCGGCGCGGATGGATGGAACCCGCTGCCCCGGGCGGCGAAGCTCGCGGCGCGTGAAGGTGGGGCGGTGGCGAAACGGAATTGACCGGTGCAATTTAAGACGGATTCCCGCTGCCCCGGCTGAAAATCGCCGCAGCGTGCGGCCGTTGGGTTCACCGGAATCATCACCTGGCGCAAAAATGGATGCTTCGGAAACTTTGGAGCCCGCATGATTTACCGCTGGATGTTTTTGGCCCTGGCCATATCGGCGCTGCCGCCCGCGTGCCCGGCAAAGGCGGGGCCGCCGGCATTTGCGGCTCAAAAGGTGCTGGTGGTATCGCCCAATCAGCCCGGAGCCTGGCACACCGTGGGTGCGGCGATCAATCATGCGCTGGGTATTGCGGGAAAACCGGGCGGTTCAGCGTCGCCGGTGATCATCTTCATAAAACCGGGTATCTATCATGAACGCCTGCGCATTCCGGCGGACGCCCCGCCCATGGAACTTATCGGCGAAAACCGGGTAAATACGGTTATCGCCGCCGCACGGATCGCCTATGACCGGAATTCGCACGGCCGGCCGGTGGGCATGTGGAAGACGGCCACGCTCCGGGTGGATGCCGATCATTTTTCCGCGATTAATCTGACCTTTGCCAATTTCGGCGGGCAGGGCGGGCCGGGGTATAACCGCATGAACGGGCAGGCGCTGGCGGCGCGGATCGATGGTCATGACAACGCCTTCTACCATTGCCGATTCCGGAGCTGGCAGGACACGCTGCTGGTGAACCGCGGGAAAAATTATTTTGAGGACTGCCGCATTACCGGCACGACGGATTTTATCTTCGGCGCCGGGACCGCATGGTTTCAGAGGTGCCGGATACACTGCCTCGGTCGCGGATTTATCACTGCGGCAAAAACACCCGCCGCATCGCGCTTCGGCCTGGTGTTCAACCGCTGCCGTATCACCGCCGCCTCCGGAGCGGACAGCGTTCTGCTGGGCCGGCCGTGGGGAACGCATGCCAAGGTGCTTTTCCTGCGGACTTGGATGAGCTCCGCCGTGCAGCCCCGCGGCTGGATCACGTGGCATCACAACCCGCGGGATAAAAAAACCGTGGAATTTGCGGAATACAAATCCACCGGGCCCGGCGCGTGGCCGGCGGCGCGCGCCGCCTGGAGCCGGCAACTCACCGGCCCGCAGATACGCGGCGTGGGCATCGCCGCGGTCGTCGGCGGGAAAAATCGCTGGCATCCGCGGCGCACCATTCAACAGCAGCTTATTCCCGACTGGCTCCGGCTTACCGTGCCCCATTTCGGACGCCGCGTGTGCAGCATCATCACGACGGGGGCGGCGCCGAACAGCCGGGGCTTATCCACCGCAGCCATTCAACGGGCTATTGATCGCACGGCGGCGGCCGGCGGCGGTGAAGTCCTGATTCCCCGCGGCCGTTTTGTGACCGGTCCGCTGACGCTGCAAAGCGGAATTAACCTGCACCTGGCCCGCGGGGCGGAGTTGGCGTTTTCGCGACGGCATGCGGATTTTCCGGTGCACAGGCACTGGTACACCAACTGCATCTCCGCCGTGCATCAGTCGGATATAGCCATTACCGGCCACGGCGTTATTGACGGCGGGGGGGCTTCATGGTGGAAATTGTACAGGAAGGCCCGGCCGGGCGGCCCGCCTTCCATGGCCGCCGGGCGTCTGCCGCATCGGCCGTACCTCATTTTGCTGGCGCATTGCCGGCACATTTTGATCCGCGATGTGACTTTGCAAAATTCACCCATGTGCAATCTGGTGATGGATTACTGTGATGATGCGGTGGTCCGCGGTGTGCGGATCCTGGCGCCGCCGCATTCCCCGAATACCGACGGCATGGACCCATCCGGTCATAATTATCTTATTTCCCATTGCACCTTTGATGAAGGAGATGACTGCATCGCCATTAAATCCGGCGGCCGGCCGCACCGGATCAACGCCGTCTCGCAGAACATGCTGATCACGCACTGCCTGTTTCGGCACGGACACGGCATGTCGATCGGGAGCGGTTCCAGCGGCGGACTGAACAATATCACCGTGCTTGACTGTCGGTTTCATGGTACGCAGGCCGGCATACGCATGAAGGCCGACGGACGCGACGGCGGCCTGGCGGATAACCTGGTGTACCGGCGGCTGACGATGACCGGGGTGATTATTCCGATTCTTATCAGCAGCTATTACAACGATACATCTCCCTGGGCCTATCAAATTCCGCCGCGGGCCTTTACGGCTTCCGCGGGCGTTCGCGGCCCGCATACGCCCATCTGGCGGCACATCCGCATCAGCCATGTAACCGCAACGAATGCCGGCACCGCCGGGTTTATCGTGGGCCGGCCGGAATCCCCGGTGCGGGATATTGTGCTGCGGGATGTCCGCATCACCGCGCGGCATCCCATGCAACTGCTCCATGCGCATGTGCTGTTCCGGCATTGCGCTGTTTCCGTGGCAAGGCCCGCGGCCGCCGTCGAACCGGGGCCGCAAAAACACGTAAAGTCCTAAAACCGCTTTTTTTTGAGGTTTCCGTATGCATCATGTTTCCCACCGCCTGCAACTCACCATCGCATTGTGCGCCGGCCTGTTGTGTTCGCCGATCTGTGCGGCGACGCCCGCCTGGGTCCGGCCGATGGAACAGTCCATTCACCGGATGGCCGGAAAAGATCTGCCGCGCATTCCGCATCGCGTATTCAACATCGTCCGGTTCGGCGCCAAATCCGGCGGCAAAGTGTTGTGCACCCGCGCCATTCAGGCCGCCATTCAGGCCTGCCGGAAGGCCGGCGGCGGTGAAGTGCTGATCCCCGCCGGGCATTTTCTTACGGGTCCCATTGTGCTGGGAAGCAACCTGAATTTTCATCTGGCCCGCGGCGCCATGCTGCTGATGTCCACGGACTTTAAGAATTACGTACCCAAATCGCGCATTGCGGGGCGGGCGCATCCGGGCTATCAGGATTGTATTTCCGCCTATCGCTGTCATGACCTGGCCATTACCGGTCACGGCATTATCAACGGGCAGGGGCAGGCGTGGTGGCCGCTGTATCGCAAGCGTCCGGGGCATCGCCATCCGCCCAAGTTGCCGCACCGCCCCATGCTGGTCCGCATTACCGATTGCACGCGGCTGCTGGTGCGGGATGTCCACCTGGAAAATTCCCCGATGTTCCACCTTGTTCCCGGCGCCTGCCGTGATGTGGTCATTCGCGATGTAATCATCACCGCCCCGGCCGATGCGGAAAACACCGATGCGCTTGATCCATCCGGCTATGATTATTACATCACGGGCTGCACATTTGATGAAGGTGACGACTGCATCGCGATCAAGGCGAGCAATCGCAAAGGCACCCCCGCGCATCCTTCCTGTGAGGACTATCTGATCACCCACTGCACGTTCCGCCACGGCCACGGCATGTCCGTGGGCGGGCAGACCAACGGCTGTCTTAAATATGTGGTGGTGCGGGATTGCACCTTTGACCATACCCACCGCGGAATCCGCCTGAAAGCCGGTCCGGGCTACGGCGGGCTGACGGAATACCTGGTGTATGAAAACCTGAAAATGACCCATGTGCGCCTGCCGTTTTTTATCAACAGTTTTTACCCGAAAAAGCCCAAAACACCCGGGCAGATCCCGCCGCTGCGTACGGACCGGTTTCTTCCGATATGGAAGCATGTGCTGTTTCGCAATATCACCGCCGTGCATGCCGTGCATGCCGGAAGAATTTCCGCGCTGGCCCAATATCCGGCTTCGGACATCACGTTTGATAATGTCCACATCTCCGCCAACCGCGGATTTACCATATTCAACGCGCGTAACGTGGTCTTCCACCGGTCCGGCATTACCGCGGCGCACGGCGCGGCGATCATGGCGTATTCCGCACAGATCCGCGGCATTAATCCGCGAACGGGGCAGGCGGTTAATTAACGGCGGCCTGCCCGGCCTGCCCCGATATGTTTGGAGCTTTTTATTTACAACAGGAGATTATTCATGAGGTTATCCGGTATTTTTAGGCGGCGGACCGGCCGGTTTACGGCCCGTGCGGGTGCGGTTGTTTTTGCGGTTGCGGGCATGGCCGCCCTGGCGCAGGGGGCCAAACCCGTCGTCCTTACCGTCGGCGGCGCGCATGGTAAATACAGGCAGGTGCAGGCCGCGGTGAATGCCGCGGCGGCATTTGACGGCCGACCGGTGGAAATAAAGATCGCGCCGGGCACTTATCACGAACTGGTGCTGGTGCCGTCGCATGATCGGGATCTGACGTTGCGGGGCGCCGGCGCAAAATCAACGATCATCACCTTTAACCTGGGTGCCAAAGACAAAGGCCCCAGCGGCAAATCCATCGGCACGTTCCACACCTCCACCGTCACGATTCTGGGCCGGCATATTACCGCGGAAGGAATCAGCTTTGTGAATTCCTACGGCAAAGGGAGCCAGGCCGTGGCCGTGCGCACCGGTGACGGCCCGGTGATTTTCCGCCATTGCCGTTTTATTGCCTGGCAGGATACGCTGTATGTGCACAATCCGCGGGCCAGAATCTATTTCAGCCATTGCTTCATACAGGGCGCGATCGATTTTATTTTCGGCAAATCCATCGCGGTGTTTAATCATTGTGTGATCCGCACGGTCAGCACTGTGCCCGGTACATGTTTGACGGCGCCGGCTACGCCCAAATCCCAGCGTTACGGCCTGGTGTTCCTGCATTGCCGGGTAAAGGCCGGAAAACAGGTGAAAAAGGGAAGCGTGTACCTGGGCCGGCCGTGGCGAAAATATGGGGCGACACTGCTGGTGGATTGCCATTTACCCGCCGCCATCGCACCGGCCGGCTGGCGCAACTGGGAAGGCACAGACTATTATAAAACCGCCCGGTTCGCCGAATTCAATTCCACCGGCCCGGGCGCCCACGCGGGGCGGCGGGCGGCATGGTCGCACCAGCTTTCCGCGGCAACGGCAAAAACGCTCACGCCGCGGAGCATCCTGGGTCCCGGCAACTGGTGAACCGGCGCCATGCCTTTGTACAGTCCGGCGGCCGCGAACCGCCCGACAGGAGATTTTCATGATCAATGCTTATCCGTTGGTTAATTGGCGCGCCGCGGCGGCGGTTGTGCTGTTGAGTTTCGCCGTGGTTCTGCCGATGCATGCGGCGACTCCCCGATGGATCACCGTTGCGGCCGACGGCTCCGGTCAATTCCGATCCATTCAAAAGGCGGTCAATTCCATCCGCGGCGGCACTGCGCCGGTGATCATCGTCATCAAGCCGGGGGTGTACCATCAGCGTGTAAGCCTGTCCCGGCATCTACCGCCGGTGACGCTGCTGGGCCGCGATGGGGAAACCCGCCGCACCATCATCACCTTCGCGTTAAATGCGAATCATAAGGGCGCCGATGGCCGGCCGATCGGTACTTTTTTAACCCCCACCGTGTGGGTTCGCTGCAATAATTTTTCCGCGGCCAACCTTACCATCGTCAATGCCGCGGGTAACACGGGGCAGGCCCTGGCTTTGCGTGTGGATGGCGATCGGTGCGTATTTTACCATTGCCGGCTCATCGGCTGGCAGGATACACTGCTGGTCGCAAAACAGCGGCAATATTTTGAAAACTGCACCATTTGCGGCGCGACGGATTTTATTTTCGGCGCCGGCACGGACTATTTTAATCATTGCCTGATCCATTGCCTGGGATATGGCTTTGTCACCGCGGCCAGAACCCCGAAAACCGCCGCCAACGGATTTGTGTTTGATCATTGTAAAATTCTCACCGCAACGCGTCCCGGCCGGGTTGTTCTGGGCCGGCCGTGGCGGCAGTATGCCCACGTGGTGTTTATGCATACGTGGCTGGGCGCCGGTATTTCGCCGCGTGCCTGGATCACCTGGCATCACAACCCCGCGGATAAAAAAACCGTGCGTTATGCCCAGTATGCCAACCGCGGCCCGGGCTGGAACCCGGCCAAGGCGGCCTCGTGGACAAAAATTCTCACCGCCCGGCAGGCCGGCGGGCTTACGGTGCAAAATGTGCTTTCCGGCGCCGACGGCTGGAACCCCCGGCGGCGGGTTCAACGGAAATTGCTGCCGGAAATTCTGAAAGTCAGCGGGTCGCAAATTCCCGCGCAGGTGTTTGCCGCGGCTGATTATCATCTTAAACCGAATTCCCCGGCCATGCAGACCCACATCATTCAAAATGTGCTGAATATCTGCCGTCAGGCGGGAGGCGGCGAAGTTATCATCGGTCCGGGGAAATATTTCACCGGGCCGCTGACTATTTTCAGTCATGAAAACCTGCACCTTGCCAAAGGCTGCACGCTGCTGTTTTCCACCGATCCACGGGATTATCCCCATCGGCCGGATGGCTTTGTCCCCTGTCTTGGGGCGGATCATGCCAGTGACATCGCCCTGACCGGTCATGGTGTGCTGGACGGGCAGGGATTGCCCTGGTGGCGGATCGCCTGGGCGGCCAAACGCCATCATGCCGTTCCCACGCCGGTACCCGTCCGCCGCCCGCAGCTTATTGTGCTGAATCGCTGCCGGCGCGTGCTGGTGCAGGATGTCACGCTGGAAAACTCGCCCAGCTTTCACCTGTTTCCGCAGGAATGCCGGGATGTGGTGATCCGCGGCATAACCATTCTGGCCCCGCAGCATTCGCCCAATACCGATGGTATTGATCCATCCGGATGGAATTATCTGATCACGCATTGCCGCTTTAATGAAGGGGATGATTGCATCGCCATTAAAGCCGCGGGCATACCCCGCTGGCGGCATCCATCCTGCGAAAATTTTTTGATTCGCGATTGCACGTTTGATCATGGGCATGGCATGTCCGTAGGGTCGGTTACCTACGGCGGCTTGCGCAACATGACTGTCACGCATTGCGTGTTCAACCATACCGATGCGGGCATTCGCCTGAAATCCAACCGGCATCGCGGCGGCCTGGTGGAGGACCTGGATTATTCGCACCTGACGATGACCGATGTCAAAATGCCGATCCAGATCGTCAGTTATTATTTAGAGGTTCCGAAAAATGCCCAGAATGACCATGCCTTCCCGGTTACCAGCCGCACGCCGATATGGCGGAATATTACCATTCATGATGTAACCGCGGACGGGGCTGCCGCGGCCGGTGAAATCATCGGCCTGCCGGAAATGCCGATCCGCAATGTACAGCTGGACCATGTGACGATTGCCGCGCGCGGCGGCATGAAAATTGTGCGGGGAAACGCGATTGATTTCACCGCCTGCAAAATCCGCGTCGCCCATGGGCCGGCGCTGCGGGTGTATCATTCCACGGTTCAGGGGATGTCCGCCGGACATTAACCGCGGCCGGACGCCCGTTCGCCGCATTTAAACCGCCGTCAATTCATACGGCGTGTCCGAAAGGATGACCTTCGGATGTTCGCGTGAAAAATAGCGAGGGGCGAAGGAATCGGCGAACAACAGCGCCCGATGCCCGCGATCGTTAAGGGCCATGGCGATGGACGAATTGGCGATGGCCTCCTGAACCGCATCCATGGGCACTTCCGGCGCGATCCAGCGCAGAATCTGCCAGCGGGCCCGCTCAAAGCGGGATTCGGCGGCATATTCACTTTTCAACCGGTATTGCGCGACTTCAAACTGCAGCGGGCCGACAGCCGAAAGAAGCGGTGTGCCGGTGGGGGCGGCCGGCACGGTGAGCGCGCCCATCACGCCTTCCTGCAATAGCTGCCCGAGCCCTTCGCGAAACCGCTTGAACTGGCTGGAACTGCTGGAATGCAGAAAGCCGAAACATTCCGGAGTAAATCGCGGTACTTCCCGGTAAACAATCGCCGGGTCTTCCGACAGCGTATCGCCGATGCCGAATTCCCCATGCCCAACCAGGCCGATCACATCGCCCGGCCAGGCTTCATCCACGGTTTCCCGTTCGCGGCCGAACAGTTTATGCGAACTCGCCAGGCGCACCTTTTTACCGGATTGCACATGGGTGACCGTCATATCGCGTGAAAATTTTCCCGCACATACCCGCAGAAAGGCGATGCGGTCCCGGTGCCGGGGGTCCATGTTGGCCTGAATTTTGAAAATAAAACCGGAGAAAGCCGGGCTTTCCAGCGGAATGATCCTGTCTCCGGAGTGGCGCGGCTGCGGCGGATTGGCCTGCCGCAAAAAACTGTCCAGCAGCAATTGCACGCCGAAATTATTCATGGCGCTGCCGAAAAAGACCGGAATCAGTTCGCCGCGGCGCACCTGCTCCAGATCAAACGGATGGCCGGCGCCCTGCAGCATGTCCAGCTCATCCATAAACTGCTGGTAAAGGGCCGGCGGCAGGCTGCTGCGCATCGCCGGATCGGAAAGCGACTTTACCGCCACGGGCGCGCGGTAGGCGCCGCCCGGCGTGCGCTCAAACAAATGAAGTTGATTGGCCTGTCGGTCAAACACGCCGCGGAAATCCCGACCGTTGCCCAGCGGCCAGTTCACCGCCGTTGCCGGCAGGCCCAGCACCCGCTCCAACTCATCCATAAGAGCCAGCGGGTCCAAGGCGGGCCGGTCCAGTTTATTCATGAAGGTAAAGATGGGTATGCGGCGGCGCCGGCAGATTTCAAACAGTTTCTGCGTCTGCGATTCAATGCCCTTGCCCGCGTCAATGACCATCACCACCGCATCCACCGCGGTAAGCACGCGATAGGTATCTTCGGAAAAATCCTTATGGCCGGGCGTGTCCAGCAGATTGATCTGATAGCCGTTGTATTCAAACTGCAGCACAGTGGAGCTTACGGAGATGCCGCGCTGCCGTTCAAGCTCCATCCAGTCCGAGGTGGACGCCCGCTGATTCTTGCGTGCCGTGACCGATCCGGCCAGGTGAAGCGCACCGCCGTAAAGCAGGAACTTTTCCGTGAGCGTGGTCTTGCCGGCATCCGGGTGGGAAATGATGGCAAAGGTGCGGCGGCGGTTAATCTGTTCAAGACTCATGGGGTATTCCAGTCAAAGTTAAAAGCCGGCGGAACAGGCCGGTTTGGGCGAACGTGACGTGACGGACGCCGACGGTCCTTCAGGGTGGAAAGCCCAAGCGGTCGCTTTCCGCGAATGGGCCGTGGGCGGCGAAGTACATGTGATCCGGCCGGAGCATCAGGCGGCATCCCCGGCATTTTCAGCCGCCCGCTGGAGCTTGCGGATTTCCTGCCTTAGGCTCATGCGGGCCAGAGCGGACATGCGATCCAGAATAAGAATGCCGTCCAGATGGTCATTTTCATGCTGTACAATTCGGGCCGGGTACCCTTCCAGCGTTTCGGTAAACGCCGCACCGTCCCGGCCGAGGCCGGATAATTCCAGTTTCAGATGGCGGTTGATTTTGGCCCGGATTTCCGGCAGGGAAAGGCAGCCTTCCTCTTTTTCTTCCTGGCCCTGCGTCATGGAGATTACCGGGTTGATGACGGCCCGGGCATCTTCCACCTTGCCGGTGGGGGACATGATAAAAAGCCGGAACGGCAGGCCCACCTGCGGAGCGGCGAGCCCCACACCTTCGTGCTCAATCATCAGGGCGATCATACGGTCAATCACCTGGTCCAGCCACGGGTCAAATTTTGTCACCGGGCGGGCGATCCTTTTAAGCACCGGCGCCGGCCAGATGACCACCTGCAGGGATTCCGGGTCCGGATGCACGGGCCGCGGCGGGGCGGCGGGCGCGGAGCGCTTGGGGCGGCGCAATTGTGCGGGGCGTCTGGTCATGAATGGAAAATCTCCGACAGCAATATCCGGCGGTCGCAACCTGCCTTTACGACCATAGATCATAACATATTAAGGGCACGGCGTGGAGCGGCCGCTTGCACGGATTGCGCCGGCGTTATGCAGACGGGAATGGCGGACCACGTCATTTCCTGCGGTTAAAAGAAAGCCATTCGTTCAGGCGTCTGCGGCGGTTTTCACACCGGCAGTTGTCCTTGCCAAAGACAGGCCGGCGTGCGAGGCGGTTAATCCAACGGGCCATGGGCCGCGCGATGTAATGAATCCAATCTCCGAGGCCGCGGGGCCGGCCGGTGTAATCCGGGCAGATGGCGCAGATGCCATGGCTGGGTTTGCCGCCGAAGCGGCCGAGATCGCAGCAACCTCCGCCGGCGACCCGGCAATCTTTCCAGTGAATGCAGAATGTTTTCATGCAATCTCCACAGTGCCGCGCGTATCACAACCTCCGGTGCGGGCATATGTTCCGCTGAACGATGTCCCGCCGGCCTTCTGCCCTTGCCACACTATTTCACCACCGGAAGGGGCATTCTGGCAAATGATCTGCATATAAAAGGTATTGGAGGCGGCTTTATACCAAACGCTGCTGATGCCGGGAGGGTTGTATTCCCACATGCGCACGGCGTGAAATTTGCAGGCATAGCAGCCGCCGGCCCCGGAAAAGCATTGCCCATTGGAAAAGGTGCAGGTGGCGGCGTCAAAAAATTGAAAAGTGCCGTCCCATACGCAATCCGCGGGCAGGCCGGCGGTGCAATCGGAACAGGGGGAAAAATAGGTGTCCGAATAATTGAAAATGGCGATGGCGCTGGGCGCGTTGGTGCAGGGGGTTGCCGCCGCACAGCAACAGGCGCCGCCGGCGGCGGACAGGACGCGCCCGGCGGAGGAGGAAAGTGTTTGATGGGCATCTGAGCCAAGCTGGGTGAAAGGTCCGGCCATGCGCTTCCTGAATTCCGCCGCGGACAACATGCGGCGCCATAAAGCTGTAGGGTTTTGGGGTGTGGGATAATGGGGAAGAGGGTTTATTGACCGCAACGCCGGGACAGGGATTTTAAGAACGGCCGATTTAATGAGAGCCGTGGGCCGGGGCGGGTCAGCCGCGGAGGCAAGCCGATGTATAAGAACAGAAACGCACTAAATAATGCGGATTGTGCGCCATAACCGTGGGATGGAAATTCGGCGTGTTTGTGCGGATTTAACGCAAAGACGGGGATGGCCGCACGGCGGTTGCAGAAACAGGCGCGGGGCATACAATTTGTTTTCCAAGGTTCCGTATCGCCGGTGTCATCCCGTGTCATGGAAGCGGGGGAACGTTTATCCGGCGACGGGGTCGGCGAATTTGCCATTTAACGGGACTGTATATGAGTGCATCCAGGGAAACCGGCCGGCGGGCGATTCTGGACCTGATCGGCCGAACGCCGTTGATTCCGTTGCATTTTGCCGCGGAGGGGATCACACTGCTGGCGAAATGTGAATTTCTAAATCCGAGCGGCAGCGTAAAAGACCGTTTTGCGCGATGCGTGCTGCTGGATGCGGAGCGGCGCGGTCTT
>JAKBBN010000064.1 GCA_021808485.1 Planctomycetota bacterium
TCCGTTTCAAATGCCACCACGAATTCCTGATCGTCTATACCGAAACTGTAGGTTGTATTAAGCTTCACGGACGGATATCGATTGCCCACCTCAATATGTTCATCCATGATTCCCTGCCGTGTCTGCTTGCTCAGCAGATACCATTCGCGGGTTTTCACAAACGGATACACGAACATGTACTTCTTTTTGCCGGGAACGATCAACGCGCGGACATTGTCATGCTGCGGGTCAATCTTATCCACATACGTGCTGCGCTTGCTTTGCGCAAGATAACTAAACGGCGTTGACAAATAACCCGCCAGTGCCAACTGGTTCACCGCGGCTGAAAAATTCTGAATTTCTTCCAGCGAAAAACTTATTTTCCAGAACATCAGGTCCACATCGCCGCGCGTGCCCACGCAGCTGTACACCAGCAGGAACATCTTCTGCGGGTCATTGCGCCGCACCAGGTCCACCAGCTCCTGCATCATCCCCTGCAGCTTTTCCGTCGGCAGCCGCCGGGCATCCGCGGATAATTTATAAAATGAAAAAGATATAAACTGCCTGCGCCGCGCCGTAGCCGGCTGACCGGATTGGGCCGCCGCGTGTGCCGGTTGCCCGCCGGAATTCCGGCCGGGGTGCGAAGAATCCGAAGTTGGATGAGCAGTTGACTGATTCATACGAATGATCCTTATGATTTCACCGACCTGCGGCGACTCTTCCAAAGCCGCACCCGCTGGACAGAACAAGCCCGCCCCTCATCATAAGGCTGGAAACCTTTCCAGGCACCCTTCTACCATTAAAAATCGGCCAATCTCGCCATCGCATCGGCATTTTTCGCGATCGCCCGTCTCAACCGGTTAAATGGCAATTTCCGCTCGTTACCGGCGATACTAATTTCGCCGTACGCAGTGCTTGAAAATTATTTTCTCATTTTTCTGCGCAAATGCAAGAAGGCGATTGTGCGCACATTTTCATTGACGGATGCGTCACATTCGTTACACTATCACAATGAGTTTGGATCCCAAACCAACCGCTGCCGCCAATGACAGCCCTTCACCGCCGCAGGCCGCCCCCATCACGAGAGTCCTCGGTTTTGTGTTGCTTTTCATGATTGCAGTTCTGGCGATCTGGCTTACCGACCTGCACCTGCATTCCGTGCGGCCAAGCCATCCATCCGCGGCAACTGCCGCGCACCGGCGCCACAATTCACCTTAATAATAAAGGTGCACGCCGAATCCAACATACTGGATTTCATTCACGAAGAACTGACCGTAGTATGAATGACCGCGGTAAAACTCCAGCAGGAACTGAAATCGCGGGCTGTCCGCATGACCATTGGTCACTTCCACTCCCGCCCGTGCGGAAATATCTTCATCATAGTTGTTCTGATTCCAATTCTTGAAATCAATTCCCGCCACCGGAGACCATACCGTGTTGGTGGTTCTCCACAACGTCGGGCCGTGATATTGCGCGCCGTATTGGAAAATCCAGCGGCCAAGTGTGGAGGGTTCAATATCTGTCAGATATCCGGCTCCGGCATAAACCCGAAATGTGCGCTTCAGCAAATCCAGGGATACAATCCCGTTCAGCTGTTCATAGCTGATTTTTTGCCGAAGCCCGTTGTAGTAAGCCGGGTTATCCAGAAGAAATTCATCCCCGAGATGTGAGCTTTGGTGAAAATAACGGATGATGAAGGACAGGTTCTTGTGACGGAACGCTCCGTATCCTCCCACGAAGAAATCCGTGTTTTGCAGCGCCTTGGCCTGCGTATCGACATTGAAATAGGCATATGCATCCGCCTGCATGCCCGTTTCCCATTGCCAGCCATCCCCCAGATTATTGCGATAGAACGGCAGCGTGTCCCCCAGGCTTACGGGAATAACATCTTTCAAACCGTTGGGATGATAAGGTGCATAATGGCTGTAGGATGCCGCAAATCCGGGCCATTTCGGGTCGGCCATGAGCGGCGAAAATAAATTGCCCCGCGGGAAAAAGCCATTGGGCAAACGGTACAGGCTGCCATGAAACTTCGCCGGGTGGGCGGCATATGGCTTCAACCACTTCGGTATCGCCGACGACGAACCAAACCCCGGCACTCCGCCTATCCCGCCGAAAAATCCGCTGCCTGATCCCGTGCCCGCCACACCCGTGCCGGCTGCTTCCCCGCCTCCATTTGCTCCTATTGCCGGTTCGGATGCCGCCGAGTTTCCGGCCTCCGCACTACCGGCCGCAACAGGCCGGGAAACATCCACCTCCACGGATGCAACACCCGGTATCGCGGCCAATGCCTTTTTCACTGCGGCGCGGTTCATCGCATCTCGCCGCCGCAACAACACGTGCAATCTTCCGTCTTTTATCACCATGTGCGGATGTTGAATATGAAATTGCAGCCGCAACTCCGCCAAAGCGTATCCGCGCACAAACGCGTCGGATGAAGCCGAACCAAACGCGGTCATCGGCGCCGCCGCCAATAGGCCCAACATTCCAAGTCCTGTCCACACACCTGATTTTCTGCCGATCATCCATGTCTCCTGTTTTTTTGCCGACGCCCGCCGGCCGGGTAATTTATTTTGCACTGTCCCGGGCCGGGCCGCGGGCTATTGCCGCCATTATGTTTCCGCCAGCACGCGCAGCGAATTGGCTTTTCCCGCCCGGGACGGCGCCGGTTCCGGCGGCGGTGCAAGCGGCACGCCGGCCGTAATATCAAGCATGCGCTGCAAGCTCACCCGGGACCAGTATGCGTCATACGGGTCAACCTTTATTTGATTCACCACTTTGCCCTGCGACAGGTTGTCCAGCGCCCATAATAGATGAGGCGGGTCAATCCGGTACATGGTCGTACACAGACACTGGCAATCGGAAAGTATGGTGATGGTCTGCTCCGGATGTTCTTTGGCCAGCCGGTTCACCATGTGAACTTCCGTCCCTACGGCCCATTTGCTGCCCGGCGCCGCGGATCGAATTTGCCTGCCGATAAAATCCGTCGACCCAACCATGTCCGCCTTCTGCACAACTTCCCAGTTGCATTCCGGATGCACCAGCACCTTCACTCCCGGCATCCGGGCGCGAACCTGGTCCACATGCTCCGGCCGAAAAAGCTGGTGCACGCTGCAATGGCCCTTCCATAAAATAAACGCCGCTTCGCGTATCCTATTGTCTTCCATCGCCGATGGATCACGGTAATTCCATACCATCATGCTTTCCAGCGCAAACCCCATCTTATACGCCGTGTTCCGGCCAAGATGTTGATCCGGAAAAAAGATAATTTTCCTGTGCGGTGCCGCGCCGGGACGCTGTCCATCCAGCGCCCAGGCCAATATCTTTTCGCAGTTGCTGCTGGTGCACACCGCGCCGCCGTTGCGGCCTACAAAACTTTTAACCGCCGCGCTTGAATTCATATAGGTTATTGGAATCAGTTGAAAATCCGGATCATCACCGCAGACTTGCGTAATCCGATCCCACGCGTCCTCCACATCCTCCGGCCGGGCCATGTCCGCCATTGAACAGCCCGCCCCCAGATCCGGCAATATGACCTGCTGACCTTCCGCCGTCAGCACATCCGCGGACTCGGCCATAAAATGCACGCCGCAAAAAATGACATACTGTGCATCAGCCAGTTTCGCCGCCTCACGCGATAATTGAAATGAATCACCGGTAAAATCCGCGAATCGGATGACTTCATCCTGCTGATAATGATGCCCCAGAATGACCAGGTGACGCCCGAAGCGGTCCTTATGCGCCTGGATTGCCGCCGCCGTCTCCTCCGGCGACATCTCCAGGTAATGTTTTGGAATGGGTTGTTGCCAGTTCATAATGTCCGGATCTCCAAGTCAACCGCCGACGCTCAACTATTATATCCCGAATTTCCATTGCAGGCAGTGCCGCGCCCGGCCGCCCAGTGGAGCCTCGGCGGCATAAATCGTTCTACAACAGGTTTTGATTTTTTAAGTGGATTGAAGATTTATCCGGTGAAGCAGGGAATGATGCAATGCGATAGTCGGCCTCCAGCCCATTGGAAAGCTGTATGGCGACTCGCAAACAGCCGACCTGCCGGCGGTTGGGGACCGGTTTTTCAGTTTACCGGACTATTTGCTCCATTTTGAGCCGATGGATTTTCCCACCGTTCGCCCGGCCGTTAGAAGTTTACCGCCATGCCCACCATAATGCTCTGGCTGTGCTGGTTCTTCGGGCCTATTTGCGCCTCATAATTGGCAAACAGCATGGCATAGCGGCACACTTTGCCGCTGATGCCCGCCCCGATCAGTGCGGAATCACGTCCCGGATTGGCCACATTGGTAATAAAGCTGCTGCCGCCCGTTCCCGCCAGCGATGCGGTAATTCCGTGACTGTTGTTTAAATATTCGTGCTGCCAGAAGGCATTGGCGGTGATCATCAGCGGTGTGGGAACCCTCGGTATGACCAGTTTGTATTGCGCCTGCCCGCCCAGAAGGCTCCGCAATGAATCAATCGAGTACGCGGACACCGCAAGGTCCGCCGGACTGCCCGTTTCCGTATAGCTGGACACACTTATGTGGCTGTAATCCAGGCCGATGGCCGGACCGGCCTTAAAATGTGAAAACAGCGGAAAGTTATATCCCGCCAGCGTGTTGATGTCCTGTTCATTCGTATTCGGTTTGCCCGATGCGGTGCTTACCGCGCCGCCAAAGTTCACATTCCGGTGAATGTGGAACTGGCTGTAGTCATAGTCCGCGCTGGCATCCACATAGAAATTGTCCTTACGATAGCCGGCGAACAGACCCGGTGCATAGGAATTATCCGTCAGCACACTGCCCACACCGTCGATATGGGCGTTGGTGTAGCTGTAATTAAAGCTGATGCCCACCAGCAGAGATTTGGCAAAACGGTAATCCAAGCCTGAATCAATTCCGCCGGTAAAATAGTTCTGGCCCGAAACACTCGTCGGCTGACTGCCCAATATCGCTTCGCCGGCCACAAATCCGCCGAAACTGTCGTGCGGGGTCTCGTGTGACGGCAACGGGGTGGTCCCCGGCATGAGATCATCCAAATATTGCGTGGATGATGTTTGCGCATTCACCGCGCCATCGGAAGCCAGTGCCGAAGCCAAAGCTAGGGAAAATGGATCGGTATTGGTGGTTTTAAGCAGGGTCAGGCCGGAGGTATTAAACCCGCCGCCGTTAAATTGGCCGGAGATCTGCCCATTCAATGCCTGACTGGCGAAGATGGTATTGTTAATTAAACTCGCCGGTACATTCTCATAGGCCAAGGGCGCGATCTGGTTCAATGCCGCCCCCAACTGATTTGGCGGAAGCACGGCAATATTCTGCAGCAATGCCAGCGTGCCGCCGGTAAGAGTATTGGTATTGCCCGCCGTGTTCAGGTAATTGAGTACCGCGGTCTGATTCGGTGTTAAATTGGCCCCTATGCCCGACAGGGCAAAGCCGGAAGAAAGGGTCAGGACATAATCATTTCCGCTGATGGCACCGGAAAGCGACACACCCGAAACCGAACCGGCGGCCAGCGCCAATGAACCAAACCCCCCTGATACACCGGATGACGTGGTGATAATGTCATAGTTGGCCTTTGTGCCCAGCGCCGGTTTGGCGCCGCTTTGCACCAGGACGTCCAGCGTGCCGGCCAGTGTGGCGGCGCCAGCCACATTCACTTTATCAAAACTGCCGCTGCCGGGAGTGCCGCTAAGGGCCAGTCCCAGCGTTGCGGCGGAACTTTGCGTGTAATTGCCCTGTGTATCTATCGTGAAATTTGTGCCGCTGGCCCCGCCGGTATAAACCAGCCCCGTTTCCAGTATGCCCGTATTCAGAGCCAGAGCAGCCTGCGGCAGTGCATTGCTGTTTTCTAAAACCAGCGTACCCCCTGAAACTGCGTTCAGATCGCCGGGCCCGAAGAAGCCTAAGTTGGTTCCGGAAAGAATCAGCGTTCCGGCCCCCGTTTTATCAATGCCGGAATTAATCGATATATCATTCTCCATTGTGCCCGAAAAAGTGTCCGTAATCCCACCGGATACATTGATGGTCAATGCACCGGAACTCGGCAGAATCAAGGTGCCGCTTCCGGTTAAACCGCCGACGGCAGCGCCGTTGGTTGTGGTAATCTGCAATCGGCCTGACGCGCCGATATCAACGCTGGAATCCACCAATGAATTGGCGGAACTGTCCAATAGAGTACCCGCGGTAATATCGGTTACGCCGGTATAGGTATTATTGCCTGAGAGTTCAAAATAGCCGCCGCCGGTAAGCGTAACGCCGCCGGCTCCGCTGATTGCACCGCTGAAGATCGGCGTATTGCCGGTGGTGCTGTTTACCGTCAGAGTCTGGCTGCCTAAATTTATTCCGCCACCGCCGCTTAAAATATTAACCGTCGCCCCGGTTGAGGTGCCGGAAATATCCAATATTGCCCCACTGTTCACTACAACCGCACTAGAGTCGGCAATGCTGCCGCTGCCGGATAAGGCCAGCGTACCGCCATTTAACGTTGTGCCACCGGTGTAAGTGTTCGCACCAGAAAATGTAAGGGTTGCAGTTCCGTTTTGCGTTACCGTGCCGGAACCGGAAATAATGCCGGACAGGCTGCTGTTGGCTGTTTGATTGAAGCTCAAGGCTGAATTGTTCGTCACGTTGCCGGTCATTCCGGCGGTACCGCCGGTGAATTCCAGCGTGCCGCTGGTGATAGTGGTTGTGCCGCTGTAGGTGTTGGCGCCGGAAAGGGTCAACACCGTTCCTGTGGTTCCATTTTCCGTTAAAGTGCCGGTTCCGGAAATAACCCCCGCGAGGCTGCTGTTGGCTGTTTGATTGAAGCTCAAGGCTGAATTGTTCGTCACATTGCCGGTCAGTCCGGCGGTACTGCCGGTGAATTCCAGCGTACCGCTGGTGATAGTGGTTGTGCCGGTGTAGGTATTGGCGCCGGAAAGCTCAACCGTCCCGGTTAACTGATCAATGATCAGATTTGTGTATCCGACAATGGTTCCGGTCACGGCGGAGGTAACCGCAGAGGTGTTGCCAGCGCCAAAATTCAGCGTAAGAGGTGCTGACGAATTCGTAGATCCAAACGTACCGGCCAAAGTTGATCCAGCCGGCGTGGACATTGTGGAAGGATCAATGGTAAGTGTTTCCGCTCCGCTGCCCGTGCCGTTGGAATTATAAATTGTAGTACCGCTTCCGGTGATCAGTTGGCCAATGGTCGGACTCAGGCCGGAAAGGTCGGCATCCGTTGCGCTCGCCGTACTGGGAATGCTGACATCATATACGACTCCGCTCCCGTTATTGCCGATGACCGTGTTGGCCCAATTGTTGGAATTGGACCAATAATCGTTATAAGTAGCGGCGTCGGCTCCCGTCCAGGTAGCGGGTGAGTCCGCCCGCAATTGCCCGCCAATGATGCCGGCGGCCAAGGCCGTGCCGGCCAATCCGGCGATAAATAGAATCCGCCTGCGGCCGACGGTTGATGAAGGTGCGGGGATGGATTTGCGGTGCGTGTGCATGAGAACTCCTCCTTGAATAATGCTATCCAAATAGTTTGCCCATATAGCGTAAAACCCACAACCGAAGGGATGCAGGCAGCTTACGCCCGTTATTATCGGCAAACCACAGCCGATAACAATAGCGCTTTTCTTCAAAATGGAATTCACTTCTGTTTTATGGTCAAGATATCTTGCTGTGTCGCGGACAGCCGGCCGCTTCTCCGGCCGACAAAAGAAATGGGCCTGCCATTATTAATAGCTGTGGCTATCAAGACGGACTTTGTCGCGAAATATCCAATAGATCGCGGTTGTATAGGCCAAGACAATCGGCATGCCGATGATGGCGATAATCAGCATTACATGCAGGGTATGCGGAGAAGAGGAAGAATTATAAACCGTCAGGCTAAGTGCGGGGTTATTACGGGCATACACAAGATTGGGAAATAGACCAATGGCCAGTACGCTCAGCAACAGCACCATCGCCGCGCAACTGGAAAGAAAGGCAAGAAAATCTTTCTTACGGGAAATTTCCCGCGGGACATTGGCAATCGCCAGCATCAGCAGCAGCGGAACCGCAAACAGCACCGGGTGCGCCCGGAACGGATCCGTTAACCGCCTGAAATATAGCAGTGTCACCATGGTGGTCGTCACGGCACAAATGATAAAAAAGATGATTGCGTTGTTTACCCAGCCGCGAACGCGGTCATGCAACGCCCCTTCGGTTTTCATGACCAGGTAAATGGCCCCGTGCATCATGAACAGAGCCACGGTCGTAATGCCCACAAGCAGGGCATACGGGTTAAGCAAACTCCAGAAAGAGCCGATAAACCATCCGTGCGGCCCCAGCGGCATGCCGCGGGCAAGATTCCCGACAAAGGCTCCCAGCAACAGCGTAACGATCAGGCTGCCGGCAAAAAAGGCGATATCCCAGCTCCGCCGCCACCAGATCATCGGTTCCTTGGACCGAAATTCAATTGATACGCCGCGAAAAATAAGGCCGAGCAGCAGCAGCATCAGCACCAGGTAAAGCCCGGAAAAAAGCGTCGCATAAACCGCGGAAAAAGCTGCAAACAGCGCCCCGCCGCCGGTGACCAGCCACACTTCATTTCCATCCCAAACCGGCCCGATGCTGTTAAGCAACAATCGCCGGTCACCGTCCTCGTGCACAAACAGGTGCAGCATTCCCACGCCCAGGTCAAAACCATCCAGAATGGCGTAACCGGCAAATAACACCCCCACCAGGACAAACCAGACAATCTGCAGAATCATACGCGATACCTCTTATCCCCTTTGCAATCAGGCATCCATCCGGGCATGGGTCGGCAGTGGCGCATTTTCCGGCGTTTCCAGCGTGCCGTGTTCTTCCGGTCCATGCTGAATCTTGCGATTCAACAGGAAAATAAACAACGCCCCCAAAAGCAGATACACCAGGCTGAACATGACAATGGACGCAAGCACCTCACCGGCCTGCAAATGCGGCGACACGCCCTGGCTCGTTCGCAGAATCCCGTAAACTATCCACGGTTGGCGCCCCACTTCCGCGGAAAACCAGCCCAGCTCGTTGGCCAGTTCCGGCCCAATCACGGAAAAGACGAATATCCATAACAGCCAGCGTTGCCGATGCAGGCTCCCACGCCACCAGAAAAACGCGCCCAGGACCGACACCAGTATCAACCCCATGCCGATGCCTACCATCAGGTGATAGGACTGGAACACCGGATTTACCGGCGGCCAGTCGGAATGCTTAAAATGATCCAGGCCAACCACGGCATGCCGGGGATTAAAATAAAGCAGCCAGCTCAGCATGTCATGAAGCTTTATGCCTTCCACAGTCTGGGTTTTGCTGTTCGTCCACCCCATGATACTTAAAGATGCCGGGGCGCTGGCTTTGTACACACCTTCAAACGCCGCAAGCTTGGCGGGTTGGTATTTGGCGATCATTCGGGCATTCAAATCCCCGCTTACAAGCTGCAACACCGAGCCGATAAGTGCCGCGGCCAGACCTATTTTGATGGATCTGGCGGCAAAGTCCCGGTGGCGGTTTTTCAGCAGATACCAGGCGGAAATGCTGACCACTAAAAAGGCGCCCGCCATTTCCGCACCTAAAATAACGTGCAACAGGCGATCCAGCGTGGATGGATTGAACACCACCTGCCAGAAACTGGTTATCTGGGCCTTGATCACCTGCCCACTGGAAACAAGCGGATGAAAACGCCCAAAGACCGCATCAGCGGGAAATGTAATGCTCCGCATGGTGCGGCCGTTTTTCACCAGCAATTTAAAGCCTGCCGGAGTCTGCATCCAGGAATTGGCCACATTAATCCACACCGCGCTGAAAATGGACCCCAGCGATACCATTAGAGTTGAAAAAAAGTGCATTTTTGGTTTCACGCGGTCCCAGCCGAAAAGCAGGATCGCCAAAAAACCGGATTCCAGAAAGAAGGCGAAAATGCCCTCCGAGGCCAGCGGACTGCCGAAGATATCGCCCACAAACCGGGAATAATTCGCCCAGTTCGTGCCGAATTCAAATTCCATGACAATACCGGTGGCCACCCCCACGCCGAAAGTAAGGGCAAATATCCGCGTCCAGAACCGCGCCATCTGCTCGTAAATTCGATTGCCCGATTTGAGGTACAGCCCTTCCATTACCACCATCAGCATGGCGATGCCGATACTCAGCGGTGGAAATAAATAATGAAATGAAATTGTCAGCCCGAACTGAATTCGGGAAAGCATGAGCGTGTTCATGGACGTCTTTCGCAATGGCCGGCAGCGCGACCCGCACCTTGCATCCGTTCGCAGCAGTTCTCGTCCCGCGAACTCTCCTGCCCCTGAACATGCTAGGCCGATCGGGCTATTCAGGCAAGTAAGTTCCGCCGGCCCAATCCATGCGTATTTCCCGCCCATCATTTGCCGGTCACGCGCCAGGCTCCGTGCATCAGCGCGCCAACCGACCGGATGCACAAAAACACGCCATGGCCGCCACCGTGATCCCGGCTATTGCGATCGCCTTGCGTTTAAACTCGCGGTGTGTTGCTCACGTTTTAATGCCCGGCCGGGAATGCTGCCGGTCAAATTCGTTCAAAATGCGGGTGAATAAAGCGAATGCCCGAGCGGAGCCCGCCGTGGATTTATCCGAAGGCTCAGTTCAACCCACGGACGATCTTGAAGGGCGACTGCGGGCACAAAAAACGCGATAAAAGTTGATAGTAAAACATCGGCCGCCACCGGACTTTCATGGAAAGCATCCTGTGCAGCCGACGGTGGCGCGCTGAGGCGCGCCAAGCGGACAAACCACTGATGCACGGACCCGATGCTCCGGAAGTTTATATCCATCTGGCTTAATTAAGCCCGCACGGACTTGCGCCGCATCATCAGCGGCAGCATCCCGCACGCCAGCAGCAGCAGAGCCGCCGGTTCCGGCGTGGCAACCACATTCCATGCCAGAGCATAGGGGTCCGAGGTATTCAGGGTAAACCCTGCCGGAGTGCTGCCCTGATAACCGGCATCAAATACCTGTAAATCGTATTGATCCCCCGGAGTCAGGCTCGCGAGCGACGTAAATATCGTTTGCGTATTATCGTTGGTGCTTGTGGATTTGCTGACCAAGGCGCCCGTGGTGGCGTTATAGAGGTACAAATAAAGGCTGTTAAACGCTTCTGATGAAGCCCCGGCCAGACCATATAAACTCGTGCCCACAATATGCCCATAAGATAATGATGTTTGAGCGTTCCATACCAGTGTAGCCGTCAAATGGCCCGCTATCGCCGCCGCCGGCAAATTAAGCAGGTAGTGGCTCACGTTGTTGCGTGTGGAAGAGGCCGCGGAAAAATCCCATCCTTCCAGCGGATCAGCGGTTCCCACGGTAATGGGCGTGGAACTGCTGTTAACCGCAGCCGCGGCATGCTGGCCCGCCTCCAAATTCTGGTAGCTCTGATAAACATCCAGGCTGCCGGCGCCCACATTTTGATTAAGCGAGTTACCCGCCGACGGCGCCCAATTATCAGCTTTATCCGCACCATTCATCAACAGTGCCTTCACTGTTTGTGCCTGTACCGCATTGGTATTGGCCATGTTATTGCCGGCTTGAACCAGCAATGCGGCGGCGCCGGAAACCAACGGCGTGCTGTAACTTGAATATTGCCCCGGGGCAATGATGTCCGGACTTGAAAGGCCGGTTAGCGTGGGACCGTTGGTGGCGTTATTCGCCGCCAAAGCCGATGCACTGACGGAAATTGAGTTGTATGCAGTGGATGGCGGATTCACCGCCAGGGATACCGTGGAGTTGGAATTCGTTGTGGCCCCGTCACCAACGGCGGAGACAAAAAGCGTGCCGTAGTAATTGCTGTAAGCGTCATATTCCAGGTTTAACTGCTGCTCCTCCTGGAGTTGTTGCTGCGCGGTATCACTGGCTGGAAAAGTGCTTGTAAAGCTCTGATTGATAATGCTGTCGCCATGCAGCGTATTCACCGGCGCAAATTTATTGACTCCCGTGGAATAATAAGTGCCCACGACGCTGCTTAAAAACCAGTTGGCCGAGTAATTATCCACATAGGAAACGCCCGGCGCCACCCCATTGGTTCCCCACAAATAGCCGGCCACGGAATTGGCATGCGCCGAAACACCGTACTGATAATAGGAACTCGATGAATTTACCGTAAAGGTGTGCAACACGCCGGTGGTGGTATCCACATTCGGCTGCGAACCGGGGGCGGATGCGCCCGGCGAAGTTGGATAATAATCACTGGGGGCATCACCAATATAAGTAACCACCGGACCGGCGGCTGGCGTGGACACTTCAAAGGTGGCCTGATACGGACTGGATTGTGTTCCACTGCCCGCCGAACTGGTGCTGGCCTCCACCTGCCCAATATTGACGCCCGCTCCGGTAAGATTTGTCGGAATCCCTGTCAGACCAATGCCGCTGGGACTGGCATTTACAACGCTGGAAAATCCACCCGAAATTACCGCAATCGCGGCGCACGCAATCAACGCCCGTGCGTCGGCGGACCGAACTCGACTGCCGGTCCCGTTGCCGCAAGCCACCCAAGAAAAACCGATATTGCTTTTATCCATCCGCTTATCTCTCCAATAGTTAGAGAATAAAAACCAACGGGCGGGAGTACTTCCCTCCGCAATGGAAGAATAATCCAACTATTGTGACCGGTCAAAAGAAAAATGGAAATTATTGTCGGATTTTATTACCGGACGCAATTGTTTGCAGTTCTGAATCTGATTATCGGTTTTGCGGCAATTCAATCACCATGTGATCGTTTATTTGCCGCGCACTTAAATGCATTGCCTGCACCGCAGCCTGCCCCTGGCCGGACCACACCCATAAGTCGTCGGTATCCAGTGGATCAATATAAAACGAAAACGTGCCATCAGTACGTCCGATGAAATGGTTCGTGGACAGTTGGCTGTCCGGCGGACCGACGGAGAACCGGGCATCCGGCACCGGCATTTTTGTGCCGCTCCATTCCACCATGCCTGCGACATGTGTGCAGCCGGCCAAGCCGGCCATGGCCAGCATTCCGCATGCGAGTCCTGCCCGGGAAAACCGCCGCATGAATCCTCTCATAAAAGCACCCTTTCTTCAGTGAGACTTGCTGCCCGCTGAATTTTTAAACTTATCCTCCCGGCCGGTTATCGGGAAATCCCGCCCGGCGCACTGCGGACCGCCACAATCCTTAAACCCGAAAATGCCGGGCTGGCGAAGGCATATTTTGCCGGTACTTTTAATTTAAGTTGCATGGTGGAAACCACAAGATGCAATTGGGCCCGCCCCGCCGGATAGCGGATGTCGATATCCGCCGGACACATCACGGTCGATCCGCTGCCACCAACGGCCTTATATGCCGTAAGCATTGCCCGGGCTTCAGCCAACCCGCGACGATCAAACAACTCGACTTCGCGTACGTGGCCGGTCAATCTGTCGACTACCAATTCACGCTGCACGTAGCCTTGCCCATTGGCCGCCGTGTGAATCACAAACACCCGGTTGTATGGATCATGCGAAAAGGCCGTCATCACCACACTTTGCCTTGGCGTGTGCTGCAATTCGCCGATGGCCAGCATCTGCAAAATCTTATGCGGATCAATTGGAATGGGACGGGCCGCCCCGGCATGAATTCCGGCCCGGCCGACATAAGCAATCCGCTGCCGGCGATTAATGAGCCAATACATTCGGCGGTTAATGCCCATTTCAAAAACATTTTGGCCCAGATACGTACCGCTTAAAAGCAATTCCGCCTTACCCTTGCCCGATAGTACCGGCCGTTGATCCGCCAAAAGCACAAAATGGGCCTGAAATTCGTGGCGGTTGCCCAGTCGACCGGCGTAATTAAGCTTTAATGTTCCCACCATGCGCAAGGTGGCAAGCTGCCGTGCACGGGAATTCAACGCGGCAATCTGCCTGGCGGCGGAAACGGGCGGCGGCAGCGTCATTACCGTTTTGTGTACCTGCTGACATCCAGCGGCAGTAACCATCACAATCAGTGCAACGGCAGCCAACGAAAAGAGCCGCCCCGGATGGTATAACCGGTCCCGCCATCGACACATAAGGCCGGTACTCGCCCGGTATTTGTTTATCGCCATGATCGCGTCATCCTTGCTGCCCATTTCTCATGTTGAGGCCGGCCGCCGAAGGCGCGGCAGGTGTTGCAGCGCGGCTGTCGGCCGGACATTACCGGAAAGTGTAAGGCAATCCACACAGCCTTCACAACCCGCCGGCATAAAAAAAGCCCTTTCGATGAAATATCTTGTTCCATCGAAAGGGCGTAGTGTGTGGACCATTCGTTACCGTTGCCGGTTAAACGGCATCAGGCAAGTGCCTTGCGGCGCTTAAGCATCAACATGCCCAGGGCGCCAAGGCCGATCAATGCAATCGTACCCGGTTCCGGCACAGCAGCCGAAGCATAAAGGCCGGCTACCTGATTTCCCGTAAGTGCGGAATTCCAAGTGGACAGATCATAATAGCTGGCCAGCGTGGTCGGATCACCGAATGCATCCAGCCCGCCAATGCCATCCTGAGAATTGGTGGCATCGGCCAGACCGGCCAGCGTAAATGGCTGGTATCCGGTAACCAAACCGCTGCTATTCTTAATTGCAATCAGCGTCGGCTGGCCGCTCATCTGCAGAACTCCGTTGATATACAGCGAAGCCGTATTCGTGCTGGAATTGAACACGACAACTTCCTGCGTCAGTTGGCCGGCCGGTGTCGGCTGCCCATTCGCGGCAATCAGGCGCATTCCCTGGCCGGCATTGTTGACGGTAGCCGATGACCAATTTGTGCCGTCCTGACGTTGCGGCTGGAAAATGATGTACGGTGAATTCCCACCGGCGCCTTTGGTTCCAAACCCCAGCGTGCTGCCCCATTGATTGGTGGGGTCAGTTGTGGACCGGTTGAACGTAAGCGAAATGGTGAAATTGCCGGTGTAATTGGCGAATGTGGCCGTTGGAGCGGACATCCCGTTCCCGGAACTGGTATTGGTGGTTACCAACGCACCATTGGCAACACTTACACCGGTGCCCACAATCGTGCCGGCAGTTGCGGCCGAACCATTGGTTCCGATGTCCGATACCGACGTTCCGTTAATGGTGGATTTCGCAAAATTCCATTCGTCCGTGGGTTGGGGTGCCGGACTCGCTACCGGCGTGGCGGGAGCGGGCGTTACGCTGGCGGCCATGGCCGTAGTCGTCCAGTAAGTCGGGTTGGATCCCCCGGCCGGTGGGGTGATTGAAAACTTGAAGCCGGCGCCGCCGCCCTGCTGGTAATTCATGACTTCAATCGGATAATAGCCTGCACTGCTGAACGTCACCTGAGCGGTGCCGTAGGAGGATGGAATTCCCGATGTGGGCGCAATGGTCGACGAACTGTTGTATCCCAAAGCCACCACATTGGTGCCGGTACCCGCATTTCCACTGGGTGTAATGCCGTTTCCACCAATGTACACTGCACCGGCGTCATCCGCGGACGACATTGTAAATGCGTACGTTCCCGCGGCGGCAATCTTAACATACCCCATCTGGTCCACAATTGAGCTGTACCACGGATTGCCGTCATACTTGGCCGCGCCCGCCGCATCCGCACCCAGAAAGATGGTGGTGGGCGACGAGCCGCCGGAGTAATTGAACTGCGTCGCAGTGTTCAGGAATGTTTCGGAAACAGGAGAAAGCGTATAGGTCGTGGCCGTCGCAGAGCTGTACGCCGATCCGCTGTTTATATACGATTCCACTGTTGTAAGATCGGAATAAACCGGAGCATTGTTGAACGATGTCGGAATGCCGTATTGACCGGAACCGGAACCCTGGGACAGCGGCACATGCCAGACTGTGCCAACAAGGCCCTGGGTAAGGCCGGTTGAATTCAACGGCAGGACCGGCGAACTGGAAATGGTGATGTTGCCGCCCGCCGCCGCGAACGCTACGGACGCCCCCACCATGGACAGTCCCGCGGAAATAACCGCGAGCCGCTTATTGGAAACCAGTTTACGGGACATAATGAAACCTCCTGGAAAAAAAGGATAATAAAATCGGCTTACGTCCGATGCAGACAACGGCACCAAAGACATACCGAAAAAACGCACCGTGAAATTTACTGAAACGGCCCCACGCTTATGCTGCGGTCCCACTCCGCGGCTCGCCTCCTGTTTTTATCTATACCTTTCAATAGTAACCCGTGACAGGCGCATGAATTTGATGGTCGTTGTTCCAATTCATATTCATCTGCGACCCGCCTTGGGCAGGGTTTACCTGCACCAGGTTTTTCTGTGTTTCATAGGATACATGGCCATCGGCCCATACAACATTCGATCCATTATTATGGATGGCGCCGGGCCACTCCGCCCACTGCACCACGCCTGGGATTGACGATATCGGCAGCGCAACATTCGACCGCGTCGGATCGGAATTATAAATAAATGGGTATTTTGAGTCGCCATGCGTGGCATCATCAATGCGGTCAGTTATGGCGATCATCTGGCTCGGATTTACCACGGCAGTGATGCGAACCTGCGGGTAACCACCATTGCCCGGCCAGGCAATCATGTCCCCGCCAAGGCCCTTTCCACCCGAACTATCGCCGGCTGGCGGGGCAACGCCAAGTGTTCCCCAATCATTATAGCCGTACGAAAATGCCGGAAGGCTGGTTTGCGGTCCACTCGTCGCCTGCCAGTCGTTTCCCAGATAAAGAACCTCCTGCCCTTCCCGATAACCAAAACCCGCCAGCACGTATCCGCGTCCATAACCAAACGGCGGCGTCCCGGTTGAAATTGGATACATGTAACCAAGGTATTGCATGCTCAGCGAACGCGCCGGGCAGTAAAACAGGTGGGCGGATCCAAGCCCCATAACCGTCATTAAACGTGGAACCCACACGCAAAAATCGTTGGTACCCTTGTTTTTTCCATTCACCATTTCATTGCCCGGGTAGAATCCGTGCCAAGTGCCCACATATTGTTCCATTGCCTGGCCCATTGACCGCTCATTGGACGCACAGGCCACCGACAGCGCCTCCGCCCTCGCCGAAGCCAAAGCCGGAAGCAGCAAAGCAATCAGTAACGCGATAATTGATATAACAACCAGCAATTCCACAAGGGTAAATGCCGCAGAACGTGACTTCACGGTTGCCGAGTCAAAAAATTTCATATCGGACATCTCCCATTGATAGCGGTTATCACAATGCACCCGCAACTGAGAAACCCCTAACTGTACAACAACCCCGGCACAAGCCGATACAATTCCGGCTTTTTCAAGCAAAAACACCCATCCCGGCCAGTGTGGAGCCCCAATTCACCCGTCCGACAGTTACCAGCCTCCTTTTTGCCATGTTACCGACTTTGGCTGGCATTTTGCATAGAGCGGTGCATTTAATTGAATTTATCCACCGCCAAAAGTTAGCATATTCATACAACCACACAGTGTCAATAGAAAACTTTACTTTTTTTTTCTTCCAATTCCCACGAGCCATAACAATCTCCGCAGGCGAAAGCATTATAAAATCGTCCGAATTGACAACTTGATTTTTCATTCATAATACCACAATCGCTTTCAGGCCGGCACCAATGCAGTGGTCACGGCATTAATTCCCAATCACCGTGTATGCGGTACAATTTGGCTCCGGTTTTGCGATCGAGCATTCGTAAAAAGTAAAGGATAGCCATGCCCCACCATGATGACACGCTGCGGGCTC
Organism: Planctomycetota bacterium; assembly: GCA_021808485.1. Classification (GTDB taxonomy): domain Bacteria; phylum Planctomycetota; class Phycisphaerae; order WQYP01; family WQYP01; genus JAJYPG01. The sequence goes on from JAKBBN010000064.1 coordinate 17,631, forward strand.
TCTGCCGCAAGTTAATTGATGAGCAGAATATTACCACCGATCCGGAACTCGCTGCTGAAATTCTGCACGCGGCAATTCGATTGGTAAAAGATGCCCCTGGCCGGGCGGACAGCAAACTGGTACTCCGCACACTTAAGGAACTGCGTTACGGGTTTAAAATTTTTCGACCGTATCAAAGCCGGCGAAAGGTGAGCATTTTCGGCTCCGCCAGGACGCTTGCGGACGACCCGGATTACAAGGTTGCTGCCGATTTCGGCCGGGCAATGGCCACCGCCGGCTATATGGTAATAACCGGTGCCGGCGGAGGCATCATGGAGGCCGGCAATGAGGGAGCGGGTCAGGATAAATCCTTTGGCGTTGCCATCAAACTCCCTTTTGAACAGGCCACAAATCCGGTTATTGCCGGGGATGAAAAGCTGGCCCATTTCCGCTATTTCTTCTCCCGCAAGTTGATGCTTCTGAAGGAAACGCATGCCGTGGCACTTTTTCCCGGCGGCTTTGGCACGCATGATGAAGCGTTTGAAGTTTTAACGCTTATTTCCACCGGACGCACCGATCCGCTGCCGCTGGTGATGCTGGAACGCCCCGGCGGAGATTATTGGAATAAATGGGAGCGGTTTGTCCGGGAAAACTTGCTCGACCGCGGCTTTATTTCGCCGGAGGATATGGCCCTGTGGCATATCGCCGTGGACGTGAACGATGCGGTGGCCCACATTCATAAATTTTACGGCAATTACCATTCCATGCGGTATCAGAAGGACGATGTGATTTTGCGAATAGCCCACCCACCGGACGCCGAAAGTCTGGCCGGATTGGCGGTTGATTTTGCGGACCTGCTGCGCCCTGGTGGAGCGTTTCATTTAACAGGAGCGGAGGCGGAACCTCCAGATGCTCCGGTACCGCAATACGCACGGCTGGTATTTGCATTTAATCGACGCTCGCCAGGCAGGCTGCGAATACTGATTGACCGGCTGAACCAGACCGCGAAAACTTGAAATTACAGTCGGCAATCAATGCAACAATGCACTATTTTTTTTAGCACAACCGCCGGCCGATCAAGGCGCGGTTAGACCTGAGTCTTGCGTTTGCGCAGAGCCAGGACCAATAGCCCC
>JAKBBN010000065.1 GCA_021808485.1 Planctomycetota bacterium
CAAGTATGCCAATGGCGGTGAACCCAAAATGAATGGCAACGGACGGGCCGCCGGCCGCTAAGGCATATATCCGAAAAATAGCGGTTATTGTTGGTATTGCGTAAGCAATGCGGTAGCGGTTTTTTCCCTAAACAGGCTCCTTCTGCATCACCGGCAGTAGCGCCAGGCGATCCGAACAGCCAACCCCGGCCCGCTTTGCGATGGCAGCCATGCCGTCATACGCAACGCCCCGTAAAACAACGATGCCAAAGTATTGCCGATCAATCAGACCCATGATCACCAAATCCTCCGGATCTACAGGAACCCGATGGTAATATAAACTGCTCGCCGGCAGCCCAGGCAGTTCACACTGCCGCCGCGTCGGCAACTCAGGATGGCCGGCATTCACCGCCTGACGCTTCCGGTCAGTCGTCCAGTCCGGACTTTTTTTAGCCGGGACAATTCCATCTGCAACCAACCGATCTGCTCATACAGCTGCGCCGTCAAAGCCAGGGAGGAACGGTCGGAACCTCGGGCAGGTGATTTCTCAAATTCCATCGATGAATATTCAACAAGACGTTTTTTCCATGCCGCAATGAGCGACGGATGAACCTGGTAAAAACCCGCCAAGTCCCTGATGGTTTGCTGCCCCTTCACCGCCTCCATGGCGACCTTGGCCCTGAACTGTGCCGTAAACCGACGACGTTTTACCGACATAACACCACTCCGTAAACCAGGGCAAAAACTACCTTAGCAGCGTGCCCAGTTTTTGGGGAGCGTTAAAATTTGACCTTGGCCATCCATGAACATTACCCCTTTGGCCTATCCATGTGCCCGTACGAGTAACGAAAACCCTCTGCTTTCCTTCATATTTTACCAAAAATCGCCCCATGAGGCCGTTGTCCGGAAGAATTGGCAGCCCCTTTCAGGCCGTGGCTGGGGGCAAAGAGTCAAGATTGCAAAAATACCGCCATTTCGGTACCATACAGGGCTTGGCATCCGGCTTGAAAGTCGGCATCCACCCCGCCGGAGTGCGGCGTCGCGACCCGTGTCGTGAAGTTCCGCTTAGGCGGGGCGTTGGATGATTGAATCGATTTTTTCTTTTTGTAACACCGAGGGTTCGCGTGGCAGTAAAGATTCGGTTGAAACGTTTTGGTCGCAAGAACCACGCCTTTTGGCGTATCAATGCGGTGGACAGCCGTTCTCCGCGTGACGGCAAAGTGATTGAAGAATTGGGCTTTTATGATCCCATTACCACGGATGCTTCGCGGCGCGTGGTGGTGAACAAGGCGCGTGTGCAGCATTGGATCAGCAAGGGCGCCCAGCCAAGTGATACAGTGGCTAAATTGCTGAAAACCGCGGTTGATTCCGCGGCTCCGCAACCGGCGGCAACCGTCTAAGACTGTTGGGCATCCCGAGCCGGTGGAACCGGGCGGCACAAGGCCGCAATCGCCGTCATGGGGCGGTTGAGGTGTGTGCCTGATGCCGGTGAAGATGACGAACGGGCGGCCATGATGCGGGTTGATGTATTAACCCTGTTCCCGGAAATGTTTGGACCGATACTCGGTTCAAGCATATTAAAGCGGGCGGCGGAAAAGAATAAGGTGAGTTATCACCTCCACCAGATCCGTGATTACACCGCGGATCCGCACCGCAAAGTTGATGAACGCCCGTTTGGCGGCGGCCCCGGAATGGTGCTGATGTGCCAGCCGGTGGTGGATGCCGCGATTGCCGTGGAAGCCAAGGACCCCCGGCCGGCAACGCGAATACTTCTTTGCCCGCGGGGCCGGAGTTTGACGCAGCGATTGGCGGAGGAACTTGCGGCAAAGCCGCGGTTGGAGTTGATATCGGGTCATTACGAGGGGTTTGACGAGCGTATAAGCCGGTTGCTTAACCCGCTGGAAATAAGCATCGGCGATTATGTGCTCTCCGGCGGTGAACTTCCGGCCATGGTGCTGCTGGATGCGGTTGTGCGGCTGTTGCCCGGAGTTTTGGGCGACAGCCAAAGCCATTGCGGTGAATCATTCTCCATGGATGACCCGCTGATCGCCGGCGGCCTTGAATACCCGCACTATACCCGGCCGCGGGAATACGCCGGAATGGAAGTACCGGAAGTGCTGCTTTCCGGAGACCACGCCGCAATTGCGGCATGGCGGGCGGAGGAGTCGCGAAAATTGACGCGGCAAAGACGGCCGGACCTGCAGCCACGGGTGAATGTGGCGGCGGATTGAAATACCTGCAAAGTTGCAGGCGAAGTTAACCAGGCTTGGGCGGCAATTGCCGCCGGGCCGCAACGAACTGAGCTTTTTAGTCGGAGTGAATTATGCGTAACAGCCTTATCAGTCAGGTTGAGTCCAAACATCTGCGGGCAAACCCGATTTCCTTTGAAGTCGGCGACCTGGTGGATGTGCACTGCAGAATCGTGGAGGGTGATAAGGAACGTGTGCAGGTATTTTCCGGGACGGTTATTTCCCGCAAGGGCGTCGGCATTAATGCCTCGTTTACGGTCCGCCGGATTGTGAACAACGAAGGTGTGGAGAGAATTTTCCCCACCAATTCCCCAAAAATTGAAAAACTGGAACTCCGCCGCAGCAGCAAGGTGCGGCGTGCCAAGTTGTATTACCTGCGGGACCTGACGGGTAAAGCCACACGGTTGAAGGAAGGCGCTCCGATTGTGCCGTCGGATGCGCCGGCAACCGATACGCCGGCGGCGGACGTCGCAGCGGCATCCTGAATAACCAGATACTAAAAAAAAGACCGGCGGACTTTTGCATCACGCATTGGTCCGCCGGTTTTCTTTTCCGCTCAACGCACCGGTGCCGGTTGGGTAAATGAATTTCGGCTTATTCGGCGGAAGTGTGGGCGGACCGTTGCAGTGGAAGGTTCTTAAGGGCCCATGCCGACCGCTGCTGCAGGACCCGGAAAACCCGACGATCCAATGGCTGAACCGAATCGCCGGGCGGCCCCGGCCCAGCCTATTGCCGCCGGTTCACGACCGTTGCTCTGGCGGGCGGGCGTGACAAGATCAAAACCATGCAACGCCGGTCCTGCGGATTGCCTTATCACGAATTCTTTAGACCCAAAATGCAGGCCCTGCACGAAACTACCTTTGCATTGGCCTGATGCGCCTGAATTCAGTGATGAACTGCGGTCGGATTCGGCGGACGGGCATGGCTGTTCACATAAGCCGCAATATCCCATGCCTGCCGGGGAGTAAGGGTGCCGCCTCGTCCCAGCGGCATATTTGCCTGAATGAATTCCGCGGCCATTTTGAGTTTGTGCATGCCCGCGCCGGCATTAAATGATTTAGGACCCCATAAGGGCGGGAATTGATACACCCCGTTAACCAGCAGACCCTGTCCGTTGGCCTGATGGCACATCACACAGTTGATGGTAAAAAGTTGTTTGCCGCGGGCAATGCTTGGTTTCATGGCAGGTTTGGGCAATGCTTTGTAACCGCGACCGGGCAGATTCGCGCCCGTTGGCGCGCCGCGCGCCAGCCATGAGGCATAGGTGACCAGGGCGGTTATCGTTTTCCCGTGGGCGGGCGGCGCCCGGCCATTTTCACTGTAAATGAAGCACTCCTGAATTCTTTTTTCAAGAGTTACAACCTGCCGTGCTTTGGCCTGATAACGCGGGTAGGCCGTAAATGCCGCCCACATGGGGGCGGCATAGGCCAGTCGGCCGCTGTTGAGATGGCAGTTGATACAACTCAGGCCATCGCCGATATATTTGCCCGCATATTGCGGGGTATGATCGAATATTTGCAAGCCGAGTGTCGCCATACGGCCATACGCATTTCGCGGTATTTTAGCATTGGACGGCGGCGTAAATGCTACTACCCGGCCGTGGGCATATACGACTTTGCCCCAGGGCGCGTGCGGTCCGGCGGCTGAATTTCGGCTGGGAGGGGCCGTCATGCCTGTCGATGGTTCGGCGGCGACAGATGCGGCCGGCGGGTCAGACCGTACCGCGTGCGGGTCGACCGGGCGGAATCCGTATCGCCCGAAGATGGCCGCCGCCGCGGGCGATTGCAGGAATCGCAGCCACAACATCGCGGCATGGGGATGGGCGGCGTGAAGGACAACGGCGCCGGCATAAATCGCCGTCGTATTGAATTTTGCGGGGATAGGAATGTAGGAAATCGGGTGTCCGGCCATTTTTTGGAAGATTGCCTCGGATTTCCATGTGACACCGGCCGCGGCAAGCCCCTGCATCAGGTACAGCGGCGACTGCCTGTGGTGAATGTGGGTGAGAATGGTCTGGCCGTCGGCTACTTTGGTGGTATAAACACGTTTGGCCAGGGCCGTTCCGCCGGCCTTTTGCAGTGACAGTTTAATTTGGCGGGCAACACCTTCCCATGCCGGATTCGGCATGACAATTCTCAGGCCCGGTCGTCCCAAATCCTTCAAGGAATGGACGCCGCCGGGATTTCCCTGCGGAATCATGATCGCCAGGTCATTGGTGGTATAACTGATGACCGGATTGGAAAGAATGCCCTTGTGCACCAAATGCTTTACTTTAACCTTGCCGGCGGCATACACATCCGGCATAACCCGCCAGGTCATATTGCCGACGGTAATGCGACCCTGCGCTTTAATCTGGCGAAGGAGTATCCCGGGCGGCAGCGTTTCATAGTAAATTTTGCCGGAAAGCGCGGGATGCAGTTTCTCAAATGCCTTGACCAGCGGGGCCATGGCGAAGTAATAATTTCCGCCGACAAAAATCACCAGTTTGGCATGAAATGGATTGCCGTGAAAATCCGGCAGGTCGTCCACTTCCGGCACGGTAAATTGCAGACCTTTGCGGCTCGCCGGATCATTGGCGGTGCCGCTCCAGGGTGGGAATATCTGCTGCCGATAGGCCGGCGTGTGCGCTTTTCCGTGCCAGGCGGTGTCCGCCGCGGCCGGGCCGGTTTGGAGTATTGTTGCCGCGGCCGGCAGGCCCGCCAGGCAGATAACGCCTGCGGCCCCCAGCCGTCGGATGGCATTTAAAATTGACATAAATCAATCCTGTAAAGATAGACCATGAAAGATTAACCATAACAGGCGACAACGTGTGTTCTAAACCCGACCGTGCCTATTTTGCATAACTGAAGCCGGCATTGGTAAGAAGGGGCAGGGTCGCCACGATTCCCGGGGTTAGAACCACACCCGGAATCAGGTGATTGGTCAGGTCCGCCGCAAGCCGTTCATGAGTCAGATGGTCCGGATTGTGTCCCTTGGCCAGCAACCCGGCGGAAAATTCCCAGATCGCATTGTGGCAGCCGAGGAATACCACGCCGCGATTCATTAACAGGGGTATGCAGTTGGCGGCCGGCGAAAAAAGCCCGACGGGATCATTGAAATCCGCGGCCTCCGCGTGGCGCACCTTGGCGGGAATTTCCAGGAAAATATTGCGGGAAAATTTATGTTTGAGCACCGCGGACAGGTTGTATTTGTCCCAGATATGCTGGTCGTAAAGTGCCAGATGGCATGTGCCGTGGGTCGCGGACACCGCAAGAAAATCAGGATTTTTGAAGGACCAGATCTGAGCGTTAAGCGAATTGCGCATCAGGTTCAGCCATGGGCTGGCGATATCCGTATTGTCCCATACCTGCCGGGGGCTGGCGGAGTAATGCAGCACGGCATCAAGTGCTTCGCTGTCCCATTGATCCGGCGAAGTTAGAATCATGGGAACGGTTTTAAAATCGCGATGGCGTGGTGCGGCGGACAGCCGACTGGTGAGTTTTTCAAGCCTGTTGGCGGGGGCGGGTTCCAAAGAATCCCCGGCCGCAATTGCGGCGGCACCGGTCGGGGCACTGTGCGCACCGCGGGCGCCGGCCAGCATTGCCATACCGCCCGCGGATGCCGCGGCCATCCAGGCCAGAACGCGTCGCCGGGGCAGGAGCGAGGTCTGCCCGGCGGCCGGGGCGTCATTGTTTTCCGAGGTCAATTCAAGTTTATTTTCCGCACGGTTCATACACAACTCCTTGGAAAAAAGTGCCATGAGCGACGCAAAATGCGGAAAGAACATTCCGCATTGCCCGCCTTCCAAAAAGCATACGCGGGAAAACATATATTACAAATATATAATGCTGATAGTTGAAATAACAATTTATTATATATGCGGTCAGGCCTCAAGAAGCCTTGACCACGGATGGCACGATTCTGTTTCGCGTTAAACCCCGGCCGGTGCGGTTCAGGAAGCCGCCACAAGTTGAAAAATATCTTCATCGCGGTTGTATGAAAAGATTTCGGCGTAGCGTCCCCAGTTCAGCAGGGCGTCATACTGCGGTTTGGGCCGCTCCGTAGGCAAGATGCGCTGCACTTCATCCATAATTTCCTGCCGCGCGGCGCTTTTATTTTCCCGCTGGTCAAGAAAATCATGGAAATGGACGAACAGAGGCAGCTGCCGCACCTGTCCGGCGATCAGTTTCTTCTTTTCATTCACGGGGACTTCGATGATCTGCTTTCCCAGCGGCAGCATAACCAGGTCACCGCCGGGGGTATCCACAAAGCCAAGCACTTCCGCCGCCTTGATGATCAGCAGGAGTTCGCCGAAACTGTCCCGCAGTTCCCTGGCCAGCTTGTAAATATCCTCCCGGCCGCCATGGTCATCCAGCATCTCCAGCAGTCCCAGAACCTTGCTCAGACCGGTTGGAGGCACGGGCACCACCGGTAGCTCATGTTTCTGCGGCTGATCGGAAAACTGTCCGGATTGGGAAGGGGTATCGCTCATGATCAAAGCTCCTTGGGGCTTATTATATCTCGGCCATCAGACTGAAAATAGAATCCACGTAACGGCTGAACTCTTCGGAATTTTTGTGCCGCGGCCGCGCCAGTGCGATTTCAATATCCGCGATAATTCTGCCGGGTCGTCCGCCGATCAGCACCACACGGTCGGCAAGTTCGACGGCTTCCTCAATATTATGCGTGACCATGATAACGGTGCTGACCGCCAGGTTTGGATCCGCCCATATGTCCAGCAGTTCTTCGCGCAGGTTGATGCTGGTAAGCGGGTCCAGCGCGCTGAAGGGTTCATCCATCAGCAGCAGTTCCGGTTCAACACTCAGGGCGCGGGCAATGCCCACACGCTGTTTCATGCCGCCGGAAAGCTCGCGCGGATAAGCGGCCTCAAAACCGTCAAGACCGACTTTATCAATGTAATACGCGGCGCGTTTTTTCGCTGCCGGCAACTGCATGCCGCGGGCCTCCAGCGCCAGCAGAACATTCTGGGTGACCGTGAGCCAGGGCAGCAGGGCGAAATTTTGAAATACAAGAGCGCACTGCAGGTTGATGCCGCTCAGCGGTTTGTCTTTGAAATAAACTTTTCCCGTGGTCGGCGGCAGCAGTCCATTGATCAGCCGCAGGGTTGTCGACTTTCCGCACCCGGACGGCCCGACAAAGCAGACAAATTGCCCCGCATCCACGTTGATGTTCAAATTGGCAAGGATGGTGGCCGGAGGGCCGTCGCTTTGGTAAACCTTGCTGATGTTTTCAAGTTTCAGAAGCATGCGTCACTCAGTAAGCCGTCGGTCGGGAAGCCGGTGCGGCGATTCGCCGAATTAATAATCAAGCCGGAAGCGATCCACCGCCCAGGCCTGCAGCCGCTTCCACACAAAGCGGTTCAAGATGACAATCAGCAGAATAAGGCTGGCCACCCCCAGAAGCAAAAGCGACGAACTCTGTCCGTCGGGCAGGGGCTTGCCGGTCGCGATCGGTGGATTGTTTCCCACGGAAGCCACATCCAGGAGCCAGCCGATCCCGAGAACATGGTAATAGTGATTCGCATAACTGATGGATTCACTGAATATCAAGGTATTCCAGCCGCCGCCGAATGCGGTAATGGTGCCGGTAAACAGTGACGGAAGAATGGCGGGCAGGATAAGCTTTTTGAATTTCATCATGCGCGACAGGCCCATGGCATCGGTGGCTTCAATCAGGTCGCCGGGAATTTTGCTGATGCCGCCCAGCATGTTGTACAGGACATACCATTGTACGCCGTTCATCAGCAGAAAAAGGCAGGCGAGTTCCACACCCCAGTGCCGGCCAAGGTTCAAATGCCGCACAAACACGCTTACAACAATAAACAGCAGCGCGATCGGCGGCATACTGGCCAGCGACTGCGACACACTCGACAGCATGCGGAGAATGCGCGGATGATTCCGCGCCCAGACCACCGTGGGAATCACCCAGGCCAACGACAGCAAATAGGCCAGCAGTATGCGCAGATAAGACAAACCGATGGCCACCGGTATGTTCCTTGCCATCGGAGAAACGCCGCCGGCGATGACATGCCATGTGAAATACCCGCCGCCAATAACCAGCACCACTATCACCAGCCAGCCCAGTGTACGCTGGCTTGCATTCCATACCCGCACCATCGGTCTGACGACTTCAACCCGCGGCAGGATAATGCTGCCGGCGGTTCCATGGAGCCGCCGGATGAACGCCGAGGTGGCGCGATTCAGCGGGTGAACGACAAAGTCCATCGCCAGCCGGGGCAGGCGGCCGTTCTGGTACCAGCCCAGGATACCCCGATGATCACGCGACAAGGTGGAAACGGACATTTCGTACTTAAACCGCTCCGCCCACACCGCCAGCGGCCTCCAGATAAAAAATTCCAGCATCAGCACCACCGCCATCAACGTGCCGGCGCCCAGAATGTTATAAAGAATCGGGTGACGGGAATTGACGGCCTCGCCCAGAAAGCTGCCTAGCCCGGGAAGGGTAACATTCTGATTTCCCAGGGTAAGGATTTCGCAGGCGGTCAGGGCGAACCACCCGGCCGCCCAGCTCACGATGCTGTTATACAGCAGCCCGGGGATGCACACGGGCAGCGTGATGGCAAAAAAACGCTGCACGCCGCGGATGCCGAAACTTTCGGCCGCCTCCATCGTTTGCGGCGGCATCATGCGCAGACTTTCATATACGGAAAACGCCATATTCCATGCCATGCTGGTGAATATAAGCACGACTGCGCTGAGTTCCATTCCCAGGCGGCCGCCGCCGAATAACGCCGCGGCCACGGCCAGCGCCGCCGGAAAGAAACTGACGATTGGAATGGATTGCAGAATATCCAGAATCGGGAGAATGATACGCTCCGCCCGCTGGTTACGGGCCGCGTACACGCCCACGCTTATCGCAAAAAGCAATGACGCAATGTAACTTACGATCATGCGGGCCAGAGATTCGGCGGCATCCAGCGGAAGCTGCCAGGCCCGCACGGGAACATGCACACGCCCCAGCACGCTGCGCTGCAGCAGGCCGGCGAGTATCGCCGCCGCCAGCAGCGCCCACCCAGTACCCGGCCGCGGGATAGCGTTGAGAGTGGGATTCCTCCATCGTGGCCATCGGCGGCTGCTCCGGCAGATTCCATGGGCTGGTTGAAGCGGCACGTTCACCAGCGTCGTCAGCGGATATAACCGCAGGGAGAAATTATACGCTTCAGGGAAAGTCTGTCACGGGTGATGGTAAGCAAAATGTTAAGTATTTGTGGCGCGTTCGGCGATGCGGGCGGCGGCTTGCAGGTGATATTGCAGCAATTTATACGGGAAAGCCAGCCCTGCAAGCTGCGGCCGGGGCCTTGCCGCCGGCCGTCATGCAATTTTCAACCGCTTCGCCCGGAAAGTTTATCCGGCCTATAATTGGCGTATGGAAAAGCCACTGCCGCCGCTGGAGGACCAGGTCGATGCGATACAAATATGGTGAATTTGACGGGAGCGAGTTTCCCACACCGGATTCGCTGTTTAATTATGATCGTATTTTTGATTTTATTTTAGAGTATGGTGATAACGCCCTGGAGGCCCTCAATCATCTGGATGCAGCTGATGCGCAAATTCTGGAACAGCTTATTCAGGACGGCTTGTTGGATAAATCCGGCGGGCGGTTTCACTTGACGCCGCGGGCGGTAAATGCGATGCAACGCAAAGCCCTGATGGAGATTTTTGCGAATTTGCCCCGCGGATCGCGTGAGGGGCACCCCACCACCGACGCTGGCGCCGGCGCGGAACGCCTGGAGGGGACCCGGCCGTACCAATTCGGCGATCCAATCAGTGAATTGGATTTAACACAGTCGCTGCGCAATGCGCTGGCCCGGCGGGCGACCGCGGGCAAACCTCCCGGACCCCCCGTGGATTTTTCCGAAGATGATCTTGAATTGCATCTGGTGGAAGGAACCAGCAGCTGCTCGCTTTGCATTCTGTTGGATATGTCCGGCAGCATGATGCGGCACGGCCGCTTCATGGCGGCTAAAAAGGTGGCCATGGGCCTGACCGCCCTGGTGCGGCAGCGATTTCCCCAGGATACGGTCGATGTGGTTGGATTCTACAGCACAGCCGCGCTGATTCCGGAAATGCGCCTGCCGATGCTGATGCCCAAACCGGTTTCCACGTACGACTATGAAGTTGAAGTGCATGTGCCTTTGAGCCAGGCGGCGGACACCCACCAGCATTTCACCAATCTGCAGATGGGTATGCAAATGGGAAGGAGAATCCTGGCGCGGCGCAGCGGCCGGCAAAAACTGATGTTCATCGTTACTGACGGCCAGCCCACCGCCCATGTGACGGGTGACACGCTGCATCTGCTTTATCCGCCGCGGCGCGAAACTGCACTGGCTACGCTCAGCGAGGCGCTGGTATGCAGCCGTTCCGGAATCCGTGTGGCGAGTTTCGCCCTGATTGAAGATTATTGGGGAATGGACTGGGTGGAATTTATGGACCAGTTGACCCGGTTGTGCCGGGGAGTGGCCTTCTATTGCTCATCCGCGGATCTGGCAAGCTGTTTGATGGAAAGTTATTTAAGCGGAAAAAAATCGCGAACCTATATTGCCTGACCGCGCCGGAACGCTGGATTCCCCCCGGCGGCCCGCCCCTGCGGCCGTGTCAGGGCCGCAAATCATGCGGAAGCACCCGGAACTGATCCAGCACTGCGGGAAGCCGCTTAAGTCCGCGTTTGTGGGCCAACTGCACGTAATGATACATGCTGCGCTGATAATGCCGCGCCACACCCCCGTCAATGGGAATGTCGAAATGCCGCATTTGCCGCAAGGCCCATTGCCACACATGATATTCCTCCAGGCAGCGTGGACGGAATTTGCGGAACCCGACGGCATGATGGCCCACTTCGTGAAGGAAAATGCACGCACTGACGGGTGAACGCGGCCGGGGTGATGAAATCATGCGTTTAATATCCCCATTGCTGTAGCGGAGTTCATAGGCGACGCCGCTCATGCGTTTGCGCCATTTGCGGATAGCGATTCCATGTGTCTGTTTCATTTCTTCCACAATCGCGTCGTAATAACGACGACGCTGTGCCGTGGGCAGGCGGGAAACAGTGGAACGGCGGAAACTATTGTTCACTGTGCCGGAGGGAGAATCGCGGAGCACGGTACTTTGGCGGCAGTCGCCGGATGCGGCGGAAAAATCAATAATTTCCGCGCCTGCGGCAATGGGAAGATGATGGGGGATTTGATGATTCATATTCTATCTGTTTCCTGAATCCATAACCGCCAGAGATGCAGGAATCCTTTACACCTGATCCGCGCTCATCGCTCTCCGGCAAGCAGTATTATCGGCAAAGTGCAGGCCGATCATGCGAAAATATCTCCCGGCCAACCGCACACTACTCCGGGACATCAGTCCCGGGGATGGGAATGTTTATGCGCACCGGTTGCGGTGGCAGACACATACCCTGCGTGCACAGGAATACTCCGAATTCCACGCCCAAATCGGCCGGCGGCTGCGCACGGCAGGCGGAAAGCTCCACCCGGCAGTTGATTGTAAGCCGTCCGGCCAATTCCTGCGGTTGGTCGGCAATTTTTCCCGCCGACGCGTAAAGATTGGCATAAAGCAGCTTGGCGCTGTCGGTCGGCGTGATGCCCCAATCGCCGGCTGCCTGAATGCCGCCGTTGGAGTTGATGAAATAACCGGTGGGTATGTCAATGTCTAGGGCAAAGTCCATATACCCATTTTGCGTGCGGTTCGCATCCGCAGCAGCGAGCGGAACATACTTTGGCGGAGCATGCAGTACCGCTGTAAGCACCGGCTTGCCCTGCGGGCCGGAGGGCGCAATCACCGGCAGCGGGCCGGTGCTATCGCCGCCCGCGGCTGCCGTGGAATTGGGCCTGCGGCCGTGTTCCAGCACAAGTGCGGCAAGCAGGGAATGCCGGCCATCCGGATTCCGCGGCATGCCCGAAAGCGCCAACCCAACGCTGCGCCGGGCAATTGCTTGAAAATCAGCTCGGTGAAATTTGCCGGCCAATGTGAACAGAACCTCAACAGCAACAGCGTTGGCTGAAGGGACGGCATTATCCAAAGTCGGCTTGAGCCGCACAATCAACCGGTCATGCCGGGCGGAGGCGCCAAAAAAGCCTCCGGCGGCATCATCGTAAAAATCACGGATCATCACTGCGGCGAGGGCCGCTGAATCCCGCCAAAATTGCCCCGCAAGCGCCTCGTCGCGGGCTTCCAGTCCGCTGGCAAGCGCCAGCAGGCCGTGAATAAGAAATGCATAATCCTCCAGGTAGCCCGGGCCGGAGGCGATACCATCGCGGCTCATGCGCAGCAGTTCACCTTGCGGCCGGCGATGCAAACCCAGCAGGGCCGCAGCGCATCGGCAGGCCGCATCCAGATAACGGGGTTCGCCGGCAGCATCGGCCGCGGCGGCCAGTGCGCCAATCATCAGGCCGTTCCAGCCGGTCAGAATTTTGTCATCCTTGGCCGGACTGCTGCGTCGGCTGCGCACCTGAAGCAGGCGCGCACGCAACGCCGCCAGCTGTTGTCGAACATCGGCAATATTCCGGTGGGTATCTGCGGCGATCTGGCGGGCATCAGACGCGAGGTAAAGCACATTCATCGATTCCCAGTTGCCCTCAGGCGCCGCGCCCCAATGTCGCCGGACCAGCTCAAGGTCGTCGGCATCGGGAAAAGTCCGGTGCAGTTCCTCCCAACTCCAGGTGTAATACTTTCCCTCCTCGCCTTCGCTATCCGCATCCAGGGATGAATAAAAGCGGCCGTCCGTGTCGGTCATGTCCCGCAGCCAGAAATCGAGCGTGCGGCCGGCGGTCTGAATCCAGAATGGATCGTTGAACAGTTTGCCGGCGCGGGCGTAAATACCCGCGAGCTGCGCGTTATCGTAAAGCATTTTTTCAAAGTGCGGGACAAGCCACCGGGCGTCCGTGCTGTAGCGGGCGAACCCGTCGGCGAGCTGGTCATAAATACCGCCGGTCGCCATTTGATCCAGTGTGATCGCCAGCATCCGGCCGGCGGCGGTCCGCTGCTGTTCGGACAATTGACAATCCGGCGGCAGGGCGCCGGCCGCCGTCTCCCGCAACAGAGTCAGCCAGAAATGCAGTGCCTGATGGGGCGGGAATTTTGGTGCGCCCTTATAACCGCCGAATTCCGCATCAAAGCGGCTTTCATCCGCCGCAAGGCAGTTGTTGACGGCATCTTTCAAGTTGATTTCCGCGGACGGCGGGCCTTTGTGCATTGCATATTCCCGCATGGCCCCGGCGATTTCGCCGGCCTGTTTATCGACCGCCGGGCGGTTCGTGTTAAACGCATCCGCAATGGCCGTTAACAGGCGGGCAAAGCCGGGCCGGTTGTACCGGTCTTCAGGCGGAAAATAGGTGCCGGCGTAAAATGGCTTGAGGTCCGGCGTGAGCCACACGCTCATGGGCCAGCCGCCGGCGCCGGTCAACAGTTGCGTGGCGATCATATATGTTTCATCCACGTCCGGATGTTCTTCGCGGTCAACCTTTATGCAGATAAAATGCGCATTAAGGATTTTCGCGACAGCCGGATTTTCAAAGCTTTCGCGTTCCATGACGTGGCACCAGTGGCAGGCGGCATAACCTACGGATAGAAAAATGGGACGATCCAGTTGCCGGGCGAGAGCCAGGGTGTCGGCGGACCAGGGTTGCCAGTGCACCGGATTGCCGGCATGCTGCAGCAGATAGGGGCTCAGGGCATCCGCCAGATCGTTCGTAAGCCGGATTGGCCCGGTGGCGGCGATGTCGTTGGTGTCCGCACGTTTCCTGGATTCCGGATTATCAGCGCGTTGCGGCATGTCAAAAATTCCTGCCCGAATACCCGGCGGAGAACCGCCGATTCCGGCGGCCGCCCGCCGCCGTACCTGCACTTAATTTTACCCTGTATCGGCATTGCCGTCCCGCGGTGCAGGGTCGGCCGGGAAGCCGGCATACAAAATTATGCGACGCGGGAATTGTCCGCGGCAAGCGGTTAGAATAAGGGGATGTTCACAGGACTTGTACAGGCAGTCGGTAAGGTGGTGGCCAACGATCAAACGCTGACCGGGCGAAGGTTGTGCGTGGAATTGGGACGCTTGGCGGCACATCCTTTTAATACAGGGGATTCAATTGCCGTTTCCGGAGTCTGCCTTACCGTGGTGCAATGCACCGCGGGGCGAGCCGAATTTGATGTCATCAATGAAACGGTCAGTCGCAGCACGCTTGGCGGCAAGCTGCCCGGAGATCCGGTTAACTTGGAGCCCAGCCTGCGGGCGGGCGATCCATTCGGCGGGCATTTTGTCCAGGGGCATGTGGATAATGTCGTGGAAGTGATAAAGGTAAAAGCGGATTCCGCCGACTGGCGGATAACCTTTTCCCTGCCCGATGCGTGCCGCAGACTGGTGGTGGACAAGGGAAGCGTGGCGCTGGATGGCGTATCCATGACCGTGGCGCATGTTATTCGGGACCGTTTCACGGCGGCCGTTATTCCGGTTACGCGGCGGGACACGACCTTGGGATTGCTGCGTGTGGGAGATAACGTGAATCTTGAAACCGATATTTTTGCGCGCACCATATTGAATTATCTGCGGCAGATGGCGCCGGCAGGCGACATCGCCATGGTCCGCGGCGGAGAGATCCCATGATCGGGGGGCTTCCAACCATCGGCATCACAATGGGTGACCCGGCCGGCATCGGGCCGGAGGTTATCGTCAAGGCATTGGCCTCGCCGGAAATTCGGCGGCAGGCCCGCTTCGTTATTTTCGGCTTCAACGAACTTTTATCCTATGCCGCTGATCTTGCGGAGATTGAACCGTTCTGGTGGCGCGATCAGCCGGAACGGCTGCGTGCGTATGATCAGGATGTTGTGGTGCTGGACTATGACGACTTTGGCTTCATGGGGATGGACATTCGCGCACCGTCAAAATCAGGCGGACAGGCTTCCATGCGGTTTGTGACCGATGCCCTTGATGCGGCGAAGAACCGCAAGATTGACGCCCTGGTAACCGGGCCGATCTGCAAGGAAAGCTGGAAAATGGCCGGTTTTGCGCGCTGGCCCGGTCATACGGAAATGCTGGCGGAACGCACCAATGCGCGGCGGTATGCCATGATGTTTGCCGCCAATCCCCGGCAGGACAGCGACCCGTCCCCGGACCGGCCGGCCATGCCGGCGGGATTGGTCGGCAGCCACAAAGGTTTAAAAGTGGTGCTGTGCACCATTCACGAGCCGCTGTTTGAATTGCGCCACAGCTTTAAGATCGGAACTGTCTATGATCCCATTGATCTGGCGAATCAGGCGCTGACGGACTGGTTCGGCATTGAACGGCCGCGAATTGCCGTCTGCGGATTAAATCCTCATGCCGGGGAAAACGGGCAGTTTGGCGATGAAGAAAAACGGGTGATTGAGCCGGCTATTTTAATGGCCCGCCAGCAGGGAATGGATGTGCACGGCCCATACAGCGCGGACACGATTTTTGTGAAAGCGGCGCAGGGTGCGTACGACCTGGTGGTGGCCATGTATCATGACCAGGGGCTTATTCCCGTTAAATTACTGGATTTTTCCGGAAGTGTGAACCTAACGCTGGGGCTGCCGATTGTGCGGACCAGCGTGGATCATGGCACCGCATTTGATATCGTCGGACGCAACAAGGCCGATCCGGGTTCCATGCGGGCGGCCATTCGCATGGCCTGTGAAATTGCCCGGCGGAGGGAAATGCAGCGGCTGCGAAATGCTTCCGGCTCATGACGCCGCACCGGCTGCGATTAAGAGTGGCTAAAATGCGGCCGACAGATCAGGCATAGGAAAGATTACAGCAATTCTTCAGCCAGTATTCCGGAAAGCTGCTGGGATACCTCGCTGATCTGGTCTGTGGTGAGGTGCGGATTTAGCACGAGTGTTTCCGGTTCCTGCCCGCGCTGCTGCATTCGCCAAACTTCCGGCGGGGGGGTGAAATGGGCGAATTGTTCCTTCTGGCTTGCGGAAAGCTCGGCTAATCCTTCATATCGCAGAAGCCGCTTGCGCATCAACAGCAGGGCCAGCACAAAACGAAGGCGGATATCCAGCACTTCGGTCCGGTCGGTAAGCCGGTTGAAAATATCCAGGAGGACGGAGTCATCCACAAACGGATTGGCTTTCTTTTCACCCGTGACAATTTGCGTTCGCCACCAGGAGAACAATTCCGCCGGCGGAAGCGGGCGTTTCCCCGCTTCCCAGCAGGTTGTACAGAAATCCAGGCGTTCATAGGGCGGGTGTTCCACCGGGCGGTCGCCCTTGCTGCGTTCCGACTTATCTCCCGTCGGCCATCCCACAAGTGCCGCCCAGCAGGCGGCGCCGGGAGTCAGGTCCGTCTGGCAGGCGGCGCACTGTTTTGCGGCCCGGCCGACATTCCATGTCTGATTCTGTAAAAGTCCTGTTGCCATGGTTGTATGGTATGCGGATTATCAAAATTCGCAATCTGTTAACGGGGGAGCGAAATAAGGCATGAGGCGTGGATTATTGGGTGTCTGAATGGAAATAGGTAGTTTTGCATGGCAACAAATCAAACTAATAAATGTAAACGCGAATATTTTTTTTGATTATATGAATAATTTGCTTCGCTTGCATTCTGCTAATTCCCTGCTAATATAACCGATGTGACGCAAATGAGTCATGCGGAACGCGACGGAGTCCGGAGTGAGTTAATACCTCATATTCCGGGCGGTTAACTGTGGCGTATTACCGTGGAGCATTTGCAGCAAAGCCGCCGTGGTGATAAGATCATCTCTGTCGGATTTGTGAGGCGTTCTGGCGGACGCCGACTCAATGGATCGCAAAAAATAAAAATTTTTGACGACCCCTTGACGAAAATTAAATAGACGCTATCCTCTATGGCCCGGTTGAGAAAATCAATCGGTTCAACGCACCAGGGGCTTCCAATAAAAGCAAATGGGCGTAGGTGGCGAAGGCTTTAAGCCTGTGCCATGCGTGGTTTATTCGCCATGTATGGCCGGTAAAAAAGCCGACGGATTTTTATTGCTCTTTGACAAGTAAACATGGTTAAGACGCCACGAGAATGTGGCAGGCTATAACTGCAGCACACAATCGGTCTGATATTGAAAAATAAAGGATCGTTTGGCAGTCAAGGCCTGCGTCAAGTTTGATGCGGTATAACAGCCGCATATTCAGACACTCTCGTGTGCAAGTCGATTTAATTCTACTTCGGAAGGTTTCCCCCTTCTGAAGATAGAGCCAAGTCACTTTGAGAAATCTGAGAACCATCAGCAGTCATCCGCTCTAGCCGGCGAGATAAACTGGATGATGGGTCGGTTCGGAAAAACGTTTCGCAAGGGATGGTTTTTCGCATCGATGGCTTTGCCAAGAGGCAAACCTTCATGTTTGCAGATTATTCAGTAAAAGCGTCGCAAGATGCGATTAGCTGAATCAACGGCATATAATTGAAGAGTTTGATCCTGGCTCACAGTGAACGCTGGCGGCGTGGCTAAGGCATGCAAGTCGCACGGGGTAGCAATACCCAGTGGCGAAAGGGTGAGTAATAGATAGCTAACGTACCTTGAACTCAGGCATAGCCAGTCGAAAGATTGGGTAATTCCTGATAATGCTGTTTCGTGGCATCGCGAGACAACCAAAGATGAGGACCGCAAGGCTTATCGGTTTAAGAGCGGGTTATTTTCCATCAGCTAGTTGGTGTGGTAACGGCGCACCAAGGCTATGACGGATAGCTGGTCTGAGAGGACGACCAGCCACATTGGCACTGAGACACTGGCCAGACTCCTACGGGGGGCTGCAGCAACGAATCTTCCGCAATGGGCGAAAGCCTGACGGAGCGACGCCGCGTGTGGGATGAAGTCTTTCGGGATGTAAACCACTGTTAGGGTTATGAAAGCGCTGGAAGCTAATACCTTCCAGAGTTGATCTAGCCCAGAGAAAGGGACGGCTAACTCTGTGCCAGCAGCCGCGGTAATACAGAGGTCCCAAGCGTTACTGAGATTCACTGGGTTTAAAGGGTGCGTAGGTGGCGCGTTAAGTCAGTTGTGAAATCCCCGGGCTCAACCCGGGAAAAGCTTCTGATACTGGCGCGCTTGAGGTCGGTATAGGCTACTGGAACGGACGGTGGAGCGGTGAAATGCGTAGATATCGTCTGGAACGCCAGTGGTGAAGACGGGTAGCTGGGCCGATTCTGACACTGAGGCACGAAAGCGTGGGGAGCGAACGGGATTAGATACCCCGGTAGTCCACGCCCTAAACAATGCAGACTAGATGACAGCGGGTCTGACCC
>JAKBBN010000066.1 GCA_021808485.1 Planctomycetota bacterium
AACCCTCCGCGCAACACAGATTCAGGGTAATTTGCGATCGGACGGAACGGCCCGGGGTTCGAGCTTCGCATCCGACAACTCCTCCGGTGAAGTGCCCCGGCCATTCAAACGGTAGCGGGCGGCAACTGTGGGCTGACATTCGGAGGCATTGCCGGCGCAATACACGGCCCAGAAAGCGGCCCATTGCGGGCCAAAAATGCGGCCGTGACGGTGCCTGGCGCTTCCGGACAAACATCGGCAAAAAGTTTGCAAACTATTTCAAATAAAGGGCTTAAATAATATCCGGCTGATTTTTTAAGCGACGGATAAGGGAATTTACTGCGCCCGGCAGGAGTCGAACCTGCAACCTTCGGATTCGTAGTCCGACGCTCTATCCAATTGAGCTACGAGCGCTTCAGTCGACTGAAATTGCATTCAGGCGACGCCGGCACCATCGGACATCGCCGAAGGTGGGCCAGATAACATACACCAAATCCGCAAGTAAAACCAGTAGTCATTGCGCCTTGCCATGATTCGTGATCAGGTGATCAGGGGCTGCCCGTATTTGTCCGGAGCTGTCCCAATGCCTGCGGCGCAGATGTTTTGAGCGTAACGGTGAATATCGGCCCGCCGAGTTGAAGGCGGGTGAGACCAGCCGCGATCCCGATGATGTGGCGGCGGTGCGCCGAAGGCTTGTAAGGTTCCCGATAAAAACGGGAAGTCTTCATGGTTACGTAATCAGGAAAATCATCGCCATATCCGCGTACCGGTTGAAGCTATGCAAGCGACAGCCGCCAGAGCGATCGACGGAAATTTTTCGGATCATTCTTCCGAGCCGGATTGTTCAGGCATGCGGTCAATCGATTCCAATTTTCCCAATTGCCGCCGGTAATCACCGGGAGTTTGGCCCGTTTCCCGTTTGAAAACAGCACACAGATACTCGTGATGTTCAAAACCGACCATGGCCGCGATCTGGTTAAGGGGCAGGTTGGTGCCCAGCAGCAGTTCACGGGTTTTATCCAGCCGGAGACGTTGAATTTCATCGCGCGGGGTATGTCCAAGGGTGTTAAAGAAGCGCCGCTCCATGGTGCTGCGTGAAACCACGATACCCAAAGACTTCAGATGCCGGAGAATATCGCGAACCTGCACGCCTTCGAGGCAATGGGAACGAATAAAGGCGAGTGTTTCCACCACCATCCGATCACTGGTGGCCAGCACATTGGTGGATGCGCGATCCACCACGCCCAGCGGATCGAGCAGCAATTCCGCCGCCACCTTTTCCTTCCGCATCATGCGATCGAGTATGGCGGCAGCCTCATAGCCGATACGTTCGCACGGCGGGTTAACGCTGGAAAGCGGCGGAGCGGAAAGATCGCACATTACATCGTCATTATCCACCCCAATGACGGCGATGCGGTCCGGAACCTTGATATTTTCCCGGCGGCACGCATTAAGCACGATGCGCCCGAGAATATCGTTGCAGGCCATGACACCGCAGGGTTCGGGCAGTTTGGCAAGCCACTGGCCGATGCGTTTTTCTTCCTCAATGCCGTGCGCTTCCACCTGTGCCGTAAATGCCGACCCGACGGGCCGTCGCGTCATGTAGGAATCAAAAAACGATTCGTTCCGCACTTCGCGGGCGAATGCATCCAGCCGGCCTTCGCTGTAATCGGCGCCGGTAAACCCGCAGTAGGCAAAATGTTTGAAACCGCGCTGGCGCAAATGGGCCGCGGCCTGATGCGCCACCAAAACGTCATTCACCAGCACGCGGGGAATGCGCGGGGATTGAAAACGCCCGCGGAGATCCACCACCGGGACGCGGAGCTTAAGCAACTGTTCAAACATCACTTCGCTGTCAATGCGGGCCAGAACGCCGTCGAGCTCATCAATGGCCAGCCACTCCGGCAGCCCCTCCGAAAGGGTTCGCTCCTGGTGCAGCACCGACCATGTGGCCACGGAGCGTACATACAAAGCAATGCCGCGCAGCAGATTTCTGCCGTACGAACGCGACGATTCCACAAGCAGGGCGACATTGCGAATGGTCCTTGCCATTGACATTCTCCACCAGCGTAGGCTGCCTATTGCAGGCTTATGCGGCACACAGCCGTATTGGCATCCGGCTTGATCACCACGAAAACAATTTCTCCGGCGACGGCTTTGAGGGCGCCGTGCAGGAGTTGCATAAACTGCCGGCCCCCGGTGACCGGCTGGTTGTTTATGCGGGTAATCAGATAACCGGGTTTAAGCGGCGTGTGGCCCAGCGTTACGGGCGCCCCATCCTTGACCAAAGAAACGATGACACCTTTTTGCGAGGCCGGCAGCTTCCGTGCATATGTATCCTCAAATGCGACGTCGCGCACCACCATGCCGATCCGCCGATCAACATAGCGATGAACCCGCACGGGCGAGGGGGGCATGACACCGATGGTCACCGGCAGGGTAATTGTTTTGGAGCCATTGCGAACAAGGGTTAGCTTAATTTTCTGTCCCGGCTTGACCTTGAGCATCGCCCGCTGAAACGCGGCGATCATTCTGGATGGTACGGAAGAACTGCTGAATGGTTTGCCGTTGATATCAAGAATAATATCCTGCGACTTAAGCCCCGCTTTGGCGGCGGGCTGCCCGGGAATCACACCGCCCACCACAATCCCCGCATTCTGCTTGATTTTATAAAGTCTGCGGAGGGCGGGCTTGATGCCTGTTTCATCCACGATTCCCAGCCAGGGCCGCCTGGTAATAAAAGGCTTTTCAGGAACATGCGCCAAAACCCCGCGGATTTCAGACCACGGCAGGAACAAGCCTTCCTGCGCCTGATCAGCAATCGTCACGGGCAGGTCGCGCCCCAGCAGGCCAAGGCTTATGGATTCACCGGTATTGTTGGCCGTCAAACCGACCAGCGCCCCGCTGCGAAAGGCATAAACCGGACTCGTGGCGTTCGTAAGGCCGAAAACCTCCGTCAACGCCAGGCGATGCTCATCAAGCATGATGGCCTTGATGCGGTTGATGCCGATATATGGGCGATACGCCTCGGATTTGGACAGCAATCCTACGGATACAACTTTCTCGCCGAGTTGAATATCGGCATGTGGCGATGGCGTAAATGGTATAGCCTTAAGTGGATGTTTTGCCTTTAAATAGCAGAACAGGCCGCTTACGGTGCGCCCCAGATAGACCGCGGGAACCGGCTTGTCATTGACGCCGGCGGTGCATACCCGCAGGTGCCGGATATAGCTCAAGGGAATAACCGGCGGAATCAGTGAACCGGAAATCAGGACAACCCCCTGTTTATTCAGGAGCAGCCCCTGGCCGTCAATTTTTGTGGATTTGCCGAATTCATCCGTTGCCGTGTAACGCACCGCCACCAGGCTGCGGGCGGCAGCCGTAATGAAATCGGCAAGATGCATCCGCGGATTGGGCAAAACCGCCCATGCCGCCCGGCCGGAGAACAGACAACAGGCCAGACCAACGGCCATCAGCGCAGCACCGCGAAGAATCTTGCGTCCGGCGGCGTTGCGGAAACGATCATACAGCGTCATGAAACATCCTTTTCATCTGCAAGGAATAATATTATGGAAGACTGCGGGCATTAAGTAAACAAACCGCAAATAATGCCTGTCAAGGCCATTAAATCGCCTGAGCCAGCATGTCGCAAAACGACAATTAATCCCGATGATGCGACAGCACAAGCGTGTGCTCGCTGCGGCCGCGTTTGACCACAACCGCCGCGGCGGCCTTGGGGCCCAATTTGCCGACGATGGTCTTGAGCTGCCGCACGGAATCAACGGCCACGCCATTGACACGCCGGATAATATCATCCGGCTGCATACCGGCACGATCCGCGATGGAGCCGGGGCGCACGCCCGTCACCAGCACACCTTTGATCAGTTTCATTCGTCGTTGCCTGAGGTACGCGGGCGTTAAATCACGAACGGCGATCCCCCATGCGGTGATCTGATGCTGCGGCGAAACGGCGCTGCGCAGCCGCTGGCTGACGAGATGAAACGTCATGGAGTTCATGGCGCCGGACCCGCTCGGGCGGTCAATTTTCAATACCAGCGTTGATCCGATGGGTTGATCGGAAATGAAACGGAGGATGGGCGCCAATTGTTCGGGAAAACGGCAATTGGTGGGATGGCCGTTGACACTCACCAGCACATCCTGCGGTTGAATTCCCGCCTTGGAGGCCGGCGAATTCGGATCGACGGAGCGAATAAGCACGCCGCGGCTGTTGCTCAGGTGGTAAAAGGTTCCCAGATCACGCAAAGGCTGGAGTCTTACACCGATATAGCTGCGAAGTACCTTGCCTTTTGCAAGCAGGCTGGGAATCACACGGCGGGCCACGTTGATGGGGATGGCAAAGCCCAGGTTGTTGGCGTCCGGATCACCGCGGGTATTAATGCCGATCACCTGCCCGCGCAGATTAATCAGCGGGCCGCCGGAATTTCCCGGGTTAATTGCGGCATCCGTCTGGAGCCAGTTGTTAAACCAGCCGGTTTCATAGCCGTCTATGGTTGAAGCGCTGAAGAAACGGTCCGTATTGGAGATAATGCCAAGCGTAACGGTGCGTGAAAGGCCGTAGGGCGTGCCGATGGCCATCACGGTCTGCCCAAGCCGGACCGATCTGGAATTTCCAAGGGCGGCCCAGCGAAAATGAATATGACGGGCGCGAACTTCCTTCATGTTCATCTGAACCAACGCCAGATCCGTCCAATGATCCGCCCCCACCAGCCGCGCATGGACCTGACGCTGGTCCGCCAGCGTCACCATGATATGCCGGGCCCTGCCGGCGACATGGAAATTGGTAAGAATATGCCCCTTTGAATCGATAATTACCCCGCTGCCGATCGCCCGGAAGGAAACCGGCAAACCGTCCTGAAAACTGCGCATGACCACATCAATCCGCACCACCGCCGGCGACACCCTTGCCAAGGCGTAGCGAACGGGAAATGACGGCCCGGCGCTGACCAAGCACGGCGGGACAGACGTAATGGAGCAGCCGGCCAGCGCCGTGGACAACAGCAGTAGAACAATCGGAACGAACCGGAAGGCATGGATGCGGCACAACAGTTTGCCGATGCTTTTTTTTACCACGGATGGAAAGTTTCCCGATCCCTGCGGGTAAATCATCAGATTCTCCATAAAACGCGGCTACTTGCAGATTTAATATGACAACCCGACGTTCCGCGTGCGGCGCCGGCCGGCGGATCATTCTGAACCGGACGATTTTAGCTCCTGGTGGCAATCGTGAACGATTTCACCGGCTTATTGCCGGCGTCCAGCAGGAGCACGCGGGCTTCATGGGTCGCGGCTTCATCCGGCGTGAGAAGAGCGAACGACATGATAATGACTTTTTCGCCCGGCTTTACCAGATGTGCAGCCGCACCATTGATCCCAATAACACCGGAACCCGCCGCACCGGCTATGATGTAGGTTTCAAAGCGTACACCATTGTGAATATCCGCGACGAGTACTTTTTCATTCGCCATCAGACCGCTTGCGCCCAGCAATTCGCTGTCTATTGTAATGCTTCCGACATAGTCACGATTGGCCTGGGTAATGATCGCGCCATGAATCTTGGCACGTAACATTGTGATCAACATAAACAACATTTCCATCCGCGTTCCCCGCAGCGATACATTATGCCGCACCGGGACACAATTATGAGTTTAAGGCATGCGGCACACGGCGTCCACGCCGGCCGGTCAGGGGAAAACCCGGCTTCACAATACCGAAAGAACGCAAAAAAACGCTTTTGAGCCACCGGTTATTCCTGCGGCGACGGCAGATTACGGACAAATTCCGCCAGTTGGGCCTGCTTTGGACTTGCCGCGTTGCGAACATAAAATCCGCTCACCGCCGTGCCCATGCACAGCGATTCGGTCAGGCCGAGGCCAAGCAAGCGGCCGGATACAAATCCGGCGTTAAAATGATCGCCGGCGCCCGTGCTGATTTTCGGCTCCTTGACAAACGGTCCGGCGAACCAACCCGAGCCATAATCATCCGCCGCCGCCGCACCGGATCGCGGATGCACGACCACACAGGAAAGCTTGAGTGCGGAATGAATATCCACGGCATACCGGTGGGCCGCGGCATCACCGGGCGGAACGTCGGGCAATTGAAGCGCCCGGGCGACCTGCTGGGCCTCCTTCAAATTAAGCCCTAAAATAACCTGCACATGCTTCTGGAGGCGCTGGAGCAATTTGAGTGCCGCGGCCAGATCCTCAACGGTGCGCTTTTCCGGATCCGCCAGATCAATAAACATCATTTTTCCCTGCATTTCTATCTGCGGAAAAACGTCGGCGATCAGATGCTCCCAGATTTCATTCATCCAAGCCAGCATCGTCCAGTTTACGGTGGCGATCAGCCGGGAAGATTTCACGACGCTGATAATTTTCTCGCGGCCCACGCGATCCTGCAGGCTGGCCCAGTTGATATCGGCGATGGGACCGAGCTTGCCGAGCATGAGCTTGCCGTCGAGAAATTCCAGCGCGTCGGTATTGCAGGGTTCCGCGATGCCCAGCACGCGGGCGATTTGCGCCATCGGCTGAAAGACCGGATGAATTTCCGGGTAACCCACACCGCCCATATACGTGACATCAAACCCCATTGTGGCCATGGCGTTGGCCATGATCGGCCCGTTTCCGCCGAGCTTGCGTTGAACGCGAACGAGTTCAATATTGGCGCTTTGCCCGGCGGCTTCGGCCGTGCGGCGGGAAAAAGCGGCGATGGTCTCCATGCGTTTGAATTCCATCGCGCTGGCGCGTTTATCCACCACATGGATAATTTCATCGACAAAACCATCCAGACCGATGAGGGCTTCAATTTGCGACGGATGGGCTGCACTGATTTTGTCGCAGACCGCCGCACATATTGCCGACCGGGACGATTGATTCATTTCCGTTTACTCCAACAAGTCCGATTATTGACCAGAAGGATAACGTCATGCGCGCGGCCTGCCAATATGCGATATTCGCCAAGCGATCCAATACCCGGCGGGGACGGGCGCCGGGATGATACTGATCCGGGAAAGTTACGCCCGACTACCGGGGCGCGGATGTGGTGCGGCGCTGCCGCCAGGATTTCATGGATGTGGAATCTTCCGCGGCCACGCCATGCGGGGTGACAAGAAAAAGCTGTTCACACAGCGGATGGCTGGTTTCCGCATACCAGGCCGATACGTGGCGGCGGAATTTTTCAACCTGCTCCGGGGCTTCAATCTGGAAGGCCAGCAGCGTGTCCCGGTCGGGCATGGCGACCAGAAAATTGGCGCCAAGCCGGCTGTGCAGCTTGGCGTGGACGCTGGGCAGCAATATGCGGGAGGAATTCAGATCATCACGGCCGGCAAAACTCACCACGCGGCAGTCATCGCATGAACCGCTGATGAGTTCAACATTGCGCGTTCGCCGATGCAAATTCATCATGGCCTGCTTGCGCAGGGTGCTGGGGGCGGTGCCCCACCGGCGGCGGTCCGCATGGGTCACCAGGTTGTCAAACTTATCGATGCGATAACAGACCAGGAGGCCATTCGTCCATTCCTCGGTGAACGTATCCGGCGGAATGGAAGCGATCTGATCTTCCGACATGAGAACCGGCACGATACGATCGCGCAGATTCTGCCATTCATCGGAGGGTATGCGTTCATCAGCCCGTTTCAACAGCAGGTCGTCGAGAAACGCTTTGGCCGCGGATTCCAGGGATTGCGGATGGCCCAGAAAATCCTGCAGCAAAGGCGTGACATTGATGCGGATTCCGTCCAGAGAAAGGGTTTGATCGTCGACAACATCCACCACCTTGGCGGGAAACAAACGGCACGCCTGCTGGGCGACGGCCTTGATGAAACTCCCCTGAATCTGGGCGCTGGCCGGCAGCAGGCGAATGCTGTTGATGATACGATCCTGGATATCGTGCAATTCAATCATGCTTTCGGAGGGGCCGTGACACACCGCCAACAGCCAGCTTTCGGCCGAGCCCACGGCCCAGAGGCGCCAATGCATCAGGGGCTTGCGTCCGAGCATGTTATGCAGCCACATAGGGGCCAATCCGGCCGGTTCAATGGCGACACAGAAGACCGTTGGATGATGCATGCCCTTCACTTCGCGGCATTCGCCCACCGCCCGGATGGATTTGTTTCGACGGATGGCTTTTGTCAAAGCGTGCTTAAGTCCGGCGATATCCGGGGAATCCGCATCGGCGGCCGCATTTTTTTTCTTTTTTGCGTTCGCCGGCGGACAGGCGGGATATTCGGTGATGAGCTGAATTTCCATCGCGGCCTGAAGAGACGTGTCACTCAGCCGCATCTGACGATCGGTCAGAATTTCGCCGGAAAATGTCGGCGGAACCCGGACAGCAAATCCGGTCGAAATAACATATCGCCATTCATTCATAGCTGACCACTGCCAACCCATATACGCCGCGGAGCGGACCAACCGCCGCGGCGCACTCAATGTCCGGTAATTGCCTGCTTCCGTGCCGGCCCCCGGCGATGACCTTCGGCGGCAAATCATGCCGCGGCCGGTCGTTCCAATAACGCCCGTGCCGAGCATGGCGGCACGCCAACTCATGTATCGTCCGGTATCCTGCTGGTTCAATAATAAAATGGCTGGTTAAATGCTTCGGGAAGGTCCGCAGGGTACAGGTGCGCCAATTGCGGAAAAAGAGGCTTTTTTATCGGAGTCAGGATTATTTGCGGTACATCATAAGCCGCTTGCAATTGCCTGAAAATCAGGCAGTTCGCCGGTAACATGAAGAATGTCCGGCAACGCGCCACGGGTGCGGGATCAGGCGGAATCCCGTCCGGACGCAAGTTTCGCGATCAAACCTGTCGGGTGGTGACAAACGCGGCCATCTGCGCCAGCGTTCCGCGGGCGGGCGAATCGGTAAGATCGTCCAGGGCGGCAATCGCCTGATCAACCAGACTTTGCGCTTTATCCCTGGCATAAGTCATGCTGACACTGGGCAGCAGCAACTGCCGCACACGCTCCACCCGGTCATGCTCATTGGATTCCAGCAGACCGATCAGCAACTCGCGGTGCGAAGGCGCCGCACTGGCCAGAAAGTGAATCATGGGGAGAGTGAGCTTCCCTTTTTCAATGTCCGTACCCAGAGACTTGCCGACCGTGGTTTGCGCACCGGCGATGTCCAGGACATCGTCCACAATTTGAAACGCCAGGCCAAGAAGCCGCCCATAGCGCGCCAACGCATCAATAGCCGGAGCGTGGTGCGGCCGGCCGCCGGCGGATTCACCGGCGCCAAGCCTGCAGGACGTTTCAATCAGGCTGGCGGTCTTGCGGTAGATGATGTCAAAGTAGGTCGCCTCATCCAGCGCCCAGTTGCCGCGGTTGAAATTCTGCGTCAATTCGCCTTCACACACGACATTGGTCGTGTGGCCAATGAGCCGCGAAGCCGCCTGACTTTCGAGGCTGCTGCACAGATGGAACGCATGACTGATGAGCAAATCTCCAAGCAGTACGGCCGCCTCATTGCCATGCAGATAATTGATCGTTGCGCCGCGGCGACGCACTTCCGCATTGTCCAGAATATCATCGTGGACCAGCGTGGATACATGCACCATCTCCACGACTGTCGCCAGAACGATATGTGCGTTTCCCAGCCCACGCGATTCCGGATCCGCGGCTTCAACAGCCTGTCCGGACAGGAGCACCAGCAGCGGTCGCAGCATCTTGCCGCGAAAACGGCCCACATGGGTCAACAACTGCTGCACATGGGGAAGACTGCTGCTGAGTTCCCTGGAAAACAGTTCATTGACCGCGGCAAGCTGGGGTTCCATATCGGCGGTAAAACGTGTTTCATTGGCAAGCGTGGGCATAGTTAGTGAATTCCAAATAATGCTTCGGTTCGGTAAACCTCGGCTGGGCGAACAGCCAAGCGGCCGAGTCCAGTTGTCTGCTCCAGCCGGAATTCAATTCCTACTGAAAGTATAGAAACTTGAAGCAAATTTGTCCAATCGTTATTGAATCCCTCACTTTGCGGACATCGAAGAATACCGGCGATGCACCGGTCATGCAACCGTAGCGTCCTTGCCCCAATGGCAAATTCGGCAAGGTCCCGATCAGGTGGCAATCAGCTGGCCATCGACTAACATATATCAGGTTTCGCCCGGTCATGCGGATCGTCAGCGAAGAATCGCCATAATTCACATTTATGAGGTGTTACATGCTTTCGAAAAAATTATTCGCAGCGTTATTGGTCTGCTCCGGTGGTATTCTGCTGTCCGGACCGGCTATTCGCGCTGCCGCATGGCCGATGGCTAACCGTACCGCCGCGGAGAAGGTCATTCCCGTATGGCCGAATTTGAAGGTGCCGGCCTCCATGAAACCCCGGAAATTTCATCGCTGGCCGACGCTCACCGAATTCCGGCTGCCGCCGGCAAAAGCCAACGGGACTGCCGCAATTATTTGTCCAGGCGGTGGTTATGTATATGAAGCCGTCAAGCACGAAGGCTATGCCGTGGCCAAATGGATGAATACATTGGGCATCCAGGCATTTGTACTTAATTATCGGCTGCCGCACGGGGGATTGCCGCCGAGCGGCGTACCGTGGCCCCTGCAGGATGTGCGGCAGGCGGTGCGAATCGTGCGGGCACATGCGCATCGCTGGCATATTCAGCTTAATCGGGTCGGCGTTGTGGGGTTTTCCGCGGGGGGGCATGTGGCGGCAATGGCGGGAACGTTGTTTTTGCCCGCGAACCCACATGCCGTCAATCCGGTGGACCGCTTCAGTACGCGGCCGGATTTTCTTATATTGGGCTATCCGGTGATTTCGATGATACCGGGCATCACACATCCCGGATCGCACGATGCATTGCTCGGCCCGCACGCGCCCATGTCACTGGATCGCTATTTTTCCACCAACCTGATGATCACAAAACTGACACCGCCGAGTTTTTTGTTCTTTGCCAAAAATGACCACGTGGTTCCGCATGCCAACAGCATCAGTTTTTATCGAGAACTTAAACGACTGCATATTCCGGCTGAACTGAAAGTCTACAACGCCGGAAATCATGGATTCGGCCTGGGGCTTGCGGGTACGGATTCAACGCACTGGCCGGCAGCCTGCGCCCGATGGCTGGTAAAAATAGGCATGATTAAGCATGCCGCCAAGACAAAATAACGCCGTCCATACTTGAGCCTGTTATGATTGTCGCCGGAATTGATGAAGCGGGCTATGGCCCCCTGCTTGGCCCGCTGGTGGTTTCAGCATGCGCCTTTGCCGTAAACGGCGATTGGACCGAAGGTGATTTTTCGCCGGCGGAAAAGTTATGGCCTTCGCTGCAGCGATCCGTGGCCCGCAAAGGCCCGTTGCGCAACGGTCGGCTAATTATTGCGGACAGCAAACTGGTTCATGCCATGGCCGGCGGCAACGCACTGCTGGAACGCGGCGTGCTGGGAATGTTACGCCAGTCTGTGGTTCCGGGTGCAGGCTTGCTTAATCTGCCGATAGGCACGGCGGAATTATTGCGGCGGTTATCTCCCGCGGTCGAATATTGTGATAATGTCGGCGATGACCCGGGCGAACTTCCTGTCATGGATGCGGCGTCCGCTACTGCCGGCCCGGTCCGTGTGGCGCAATACCCCTGCCAACCGTGGTACGCCGAACCGGCGACTTCCCCGCCGGAGGAACAAAACAAATCCGCCGGTATTCCCGCCTTCACCACCATCCAGAGTGTGGACATTGCCGCATCCATGCTTGCCGGGACCATGGCCGATGCGGACACCTCGCTTTCGGCAATGTGGGCCGCAGTTGTGGACGAGCGGCAATTTAACCGGCTGGTAAGCGCAACGGGAAACAAAGCGGCCGTCCTTACATCCATAACGTATGGCCATGTGGCGCGCCTGGCGGCGGCTTTTGCGCGGCGCGATCTGGTTATTGTTGTGGACAAACAGGGTGGGCAAAGCCACTATGTCCCGGCAATGCTGCGGACTTTTCCGGGTTGGAAGCTTAGGGTGCTGGCGGAATCGCCCCAGGAAAGCAGCTATATGCTGTCCATGGATCCGCAGCAACGGGTCATGATAAGTTTTCGGGAAAAATCGGAATTGAGTTCCTTTCCCACCGCGCTGGCCAGCATGACCAGCAAATACCTAAGGGAATTATTCATGGCGAAATTCAACGCATGGTGGTGCGGGAGGATACCGGATTTAAAGCCGACCGCCGGTTATTATCAGGATGGCCGGCGATGGCTGGAGGATGTGTCAGCGCATTTGGCCGGCTTGGGAATTGGTCAGGAAGAATTGACGCGGTTACGCTAAGACAGCCATGACCCGGCCGGGGCATCAATCCAAAACATAAGCCGCCCCGAGCCGCGCGGGACGTTTGTCGTGATGGGAAATTGTATCATGCTCATCCGGCTGGTTGAAAGGAATGCAACGGCATGGCCGTAGAAAAGAAAGTAAATCCACCGTTTAAACTTTCGCCGGTCATGGTGATTGCCGGAGAGGATCAATTTCTGCGTCGTCAGGAACTCCAGCAGATCCGGACGGCCGTATTCGGCAAAGAACCATCCGGCATGGGCTTTGTTTTACTGGAAGCGACCGCCGGGATCACCGCCATTTTGGACGAATGCCGCACGGTGGGAATGTTTGCGCCGAAAAAGTTGGTGGTGGTGTCGCCGGCGGATGCGCTGTTTCGCAAGACGACAGACCGGGATGCGGCGGATGCCCCCGCGGACGATGCGGTTGATGCGGATGATGAATCAACGGACGGACCGGAACAAGGCGGAGCCGGCGCGGCCCGGGACATGCTACTGCGATATGCGCAGGTTCCGACGGATGGGGCGACCCTGGTTCTCATGTGCAACGCATGGTTGTCAACCACGCGGTTGCATAAGTTTCTTCAGCCGATGGGAGCCATCCGCTGGTGTGAGCCGATCGGCGTGGCGGATGCCGCCAGCTGGGTGGCGCGGCGGAGCAAATCGGAATATGGAAAAACCATCGTGCCGGCTGCGGTGAATTTACTGCTGGAACTGGTGGGTGCGGATTTGGCGCGACTGGATGGAGAACTGTCGAAATTGGCGCTTTACGATCTTAAATCCGACACCATCACGCTGGAAATGGTCAGTGCGCTGGTCGGCTTTCAGCATGAGCAGAAGGTCTGGGCATTGATTGACGCGCTGACCACGGGCAATGCCGCCGCCGCATTAACTACCCATGATGAATTGTGGCAGATGGACCGGAAGATCGGTTATTCGCTGGTTGGGGCGGTTTTTTACTGGCTGGCGCAGGTATTGCGAGCCCGCGAAATGCTGGAGCAGCACGTGCCGGAGGCGGAAATAAGCAAAACCTTGCGATTGTGGCAGCGCAGCGGCCCGACACTGGCGCTGGCCAGGCAGCTCGGCATAGCGGGTTGTCGCAGAATCAGCGCGGCCCTGCTGGCCGCCGACATGGGGGCCAAATCCAGCCTGGGTGAACACAAACGCAATATGGAGGTTTTTATTGTTCAGCTCTGCGCCAGGAAAGGCTAGAAATACGGCGCGGCGTGCATGGATTTTCAACACCTTATCGGCAAACTGTGGTAACATTAACAAAGTATGAACAATCGCCCCCCACGCGCCGACGGCAACCGGCAACCATATGAGAACAGCCCGACAGCCGCCGCCAAACCAAGGGGCGGATTTGCCATTTCATGGCCGATGTTCTGGCTGATTTTATTCCGCATCACACGCAGCATTGCCGGCGGCATGATGATTGTTGCGATGCCCTATCTTGTATTAAACACCCTGCATGACAGCTCGCTGACTTTGGGAATTTTATACGTGGCCGGGGTTATGTCGACCGCGATGCTGTCTCTGGCGGCGGGTCACCTTTGCGACCGCTGGAGCCAGAAAGGGACACTGCTGATAACCGGATTGATGGTTCCGGCCGGCGCCATGATGGTGTGGGCGAATCATTCCTTTCCGGTACTGCTGGCGGCCGCGGTGGTCGCGGGCTTTGCGGCCACCGGTTCGTTGATCGGCGGTGGTGTGGGCGGCGTAATACAACCCGTGCAGAGCGCCATCATCGCCCGGATTACCACGCCGGAAAACCGGACGCATCATTATTCCATCCTACCGTTCTTCAGCGGTATAGCCGGCGCCGCCGGGGCAATGCTGGTGCCGATTTTTTCCATTAATGAAAGCTTCCTTGCGGCAGCATTGATTTCCCTGGCCGGGCTGATCCCGGTACTGCAAATGCGGATACCAAAACCGGGCGTTTCCCCGGAAAACGCGACTGTTACCCATCGCGAATCACGAAAGGCGATCATGCACTTCAGCATCACGGGCGCCCTTAACGGCCTTAGCCAGGGATTGCTGACACCCTTTCTTATTCCATTTTTCGTCACCGTTTACCGCATGCCGAAATCCAATATGGCGGTCTACACCGCTATCGGCAGCGCCTTGGGCGCCGTCGCACTGCTGACCGCCCCGGCATTGGAAAAAAGGCTTGGTTTTGTGCAAAGTGTGACATTTACACGGGCACTCGGAACGATTCTGCTTCTGGTAATGGCATTGTGGCACAATCTGCCGGTTGGACTGCTGATCTATATTCTCACCCCGGCTTTGCGTATTGCCGCCCTTCCGGCTCAGCAGACCGCGATGATCAACCGCGTGGAAGGAAACTCGATGGGCCGGGCACTCGCGGCCAACCAGGTCACGCGGCTTTCCGCCACCTCCGGCGCGATGTTATGCACAGGATATCTGTTTGACATGTCGGCCATTGAGGCGCCGTTCATGCTTTATGCGCTGGTGATGGGAGTTAACATATACTTATATTACAGGTTTTTCGGCCGCCACGGCCATATGCCGGCGCCGCGTGGGCAGCCGGTGGAAGCGACGGCCGATGTGGATGATCGGAGCCGATCCGTTGATACCGAAAACCCAAATTCACCGGAGTAAATGCGATGCCGTTGACACAGATTGATGCCGTTCCAGCACTCGTGCTGATTGATTTGCAGAAGGGGATAATCAATCGGCCGACCGCGCACCCCACTACGGAAATTGTGAACCGCGCCGCCCAATTGGCGCAGGCCTTCCGCCGGCGGAAATTTCCGGTGGTGCTCGTGAATGTGGACGGTCCCGCGCCCGGCCGCACTCAAACCGCCTGGCCGCGACAGCCCCGCCCCGCGGACTGGGCGGAACTTGTCCCGGAATTGAATCAGGCGAAAGATGACATTCTGATCACGAAGCGAAGTTGGGGCGCCATGATTAACACGCCGCTGCACGATATTCTGCAGGCCAAGGGTGTGACGCAAATATTTCTGGGCGGCATCGCCACCAGCATCGGGGTGGAATCCACCGCGCGTGAGGCCTTCGCGCTGGGATACAATGTTGTGCTAATCCATGATGCCATGACGGATTTAAGCGATGACAACCATCGACACAGTCTGGACGTCGTTTTTCCGCGGCTTGGGGAATTAACGGCAACCGCCGAAGTCTTGCAGCGGCTTTAGCGGCCGCCGCCGATCCGGCAATAAATAAAATCAGATGGAATACCGGCAAAGCGGCTTAAACTTCGCGTACCGCGCGACGCTCGGATTTCCGATGGGAATGCAACCGCTTGGATTCGAGGCGGCGGATTTTACTGCCGCGGCTCGGTTTTGACTTCCGGCGGGACTTGGGCTCGATTAATGAAGCGGCGATCAAATCACGCAGCTTTTCCACACAAGCCCGCCGATTGGCTTCCTGCGTGCGCTGGTTGCCGCTGACCAGAAGCAGGGCGCCCTGGGCATCCACCCGCCGACCGGCCATTGTAACCAGCCGCTGCATGGCCCGCCCGGACAATCCATGCAGATCCTCCGGTCGCACGCGCAGCTCTGTTTTGGTGTTTACCTTGTTGACGTTCTGCCCGCCCGGCCCACCGGAGCGTGAGAAGCCAAACAACAGGTGAGTTTTGTCCACCCAGACTCCCGGTCCAAGTGTTATACCGGGCAGATATGGTGGCAAGTCAGTCATGGAAAACAGTATACCACATTTTGCCCGAAACGGCGCTGCGGCCGCATTCAGCCATCCGGCAATGCAGGGATGCCGCCGGATACAAATCACTATACAATCCCCCCGTTGGTAAATTGCCGCACTGAAGCGGCCTGAAAGGTTCATGATTATGATTGATGTAGTATTAACACCCACCAAGCTTGACCCATTTGCTTTGCCGCGGGCACAGGTTGTGGTAATTGATGTGCTCAGGGCCAGCAGTACCATTGTCACAGCCCTAGCTAATGGAGCCACCCAAGTACAGCTTTTTGCGGAACCCGAAGAGGCGGCCGCTTGCGGCAGCAAGGCGTCCGGCCCGGTACGAACCGCCGGGGAACGCAAATGCGTTAAGATTCCCGGATTTGATCTGGGCAATTCACCGGGTGAATTCGAGCCGCACACCGTTGGCGGCGCCGGCGTATTCCTGTGTACCACCAATGGAACCCGTGCCGCGGCGGCGGCCAAATCGGCCCGACAAATGTACATAGGCAGCCTGCTTAATGCCGGCGCCACGGCAAAAGCATTGCTTCCGCGAATTGATGAATTGGACACACTGCTGATACCGGCCGGCACGGACGGCAGGGAATCACTGGAAGATTTCCTGGGAGCGGGGGCAATTCTGTGGCATATCCTTGGCGGCACCCTGCGGCCGAATTTGCCGTTCACGGATACCGCATGGATGGCATACCATGCATTCTCCGCCGTACGCAATCACCTTCGGCCGGCCCTTCGGCTTGGAATCGGCGGTATTAATCTAATTGAAAACGGATTTGAGGATGACATTGACCGGTGCGCGGAACTGGATTCAAAACCCGTGGTCGCACGTGCGGCGGAAGGCACACTGAGTATATTTCGGGAAGCCTGATCGGTTGCCAAACCACAGGTGTGGGATGGTCACAGGTTCATTCGGCTAACCGCCATCATCCGGGCGCGGCGAATTCCTTCGCGGACAATGCGGATGGTGAAGATCAACCCGACTATTGCAAAAGGTACGCCGAACAAAATTATGAAAATGCTCACCCATGAATTATGTGGC
Organism: Planctomycetota bacterium; assembly: GCA_021808485.1. Classification (GTDB taxonomy): domain Bacteria; phylum Planctomycetota; class Phycisphaerae; order WQYP01; family WQYP01; genus JAJYPG01. Next base: position 16,977 of record JAKBBN010000066.1, read on the forward strand.
ACCAGAAATGCAATTTGCGGCTTGTCTTTTTCAAACCAGACCGGGCATTTTTTCCCTTTGGGATGGTCCAGCACCATTCGCTCGGAACTCGCATAACCATAGCCCGAATCCATCGCGGGAATTCCAGGATAAACACGTTGACTGATATAGGTTTTCCGATTTACCGTATATTGATAACGGATTTTGGGAACATAGTGTCGATCGCCCCGGCTGCCTTCAGTTCCAATGGAACTGGAAAGCACGATGGCCGTGGTCTGGCTGGCTGCCGCCAATTGGGCATGCTCCCGGATTTCACTGAAGATTCCAAGCGCAATTAATCCCAGCCCGGACAAAAGAAAGACCAGACCGATCGCCAGAATGACCAGATTCTTGGTCGTTGTCTCAAGAAAGCGGAAAATACCCATTTTCATCCAGTCCTTTTCAGCGCGGCTATATCCCTAAATTAGTTTCGGATGAACATCAGGCGACAGGCCGTGGCGCACGCACAAATTTCACACACATTACGGTCAATCCGACGACCCCGATAAGGACGGTAAGATAGCCAATGCATGGAAAAATCCAGATTAGTTTGTCCATCTTATGAACCAGAAAGGCCTGAGTGGGGTCTTGGGGATTGTAATATGCCGTACAGGTCTGCCCAACGGGAAATTGGTTCACAATCGCTTCTGCCCAGGAATATCCAGCTGATTCACTGCCATAAATGGCACGGTGACTGGTATATTTCCGGCCGCGGACGGTGTAGGTATACCAAACGCGCGGTGCATAGGTTGTGTCGCTGTCTCCCGAGTCATCACTGCGGATATTGTGGTGGAACACATGGGCCTTGATCGGCAGCCAGGTATGCAAAGCGTGAAGCTGCGAACCGACCATCCAAGTGCCCACGGCAGCAAATATTCCGCCTATAAAAAAAACCGCTATCAGTGCAAGCAGCCGACCGGTTCCGGTTACCCGGCGACCTGGTCCACCCATGCCGTACATTAACGCCATAGCTCGTACTCCGCGGTCAAAAAATAAGTTACATTCAATCTACTGTCAATCTACTGTCAAAAGTTGCGGATCGGCAAAACCAGGCGGCCGATTTTGAAATCTATTGGCCTTGGGACATTTATACTCCGTTTGGCGTGTAACGGTACATAACCATGGGTTGCATTATAAACAATCCTTGGGAGAATATCTAGCTGAATGGGTTCTCATGGCGGCGGCCCTGCACATTGAACTGCTTTTCTTGCCATCCTATTCCCCGAACGCATCGCTCGGTTGACAAACATCTACCGCAGCCGCACGCAGGTATGGGAATTTCTACGCAAGGAATTAGGCTTACGCTGCCGCAAGGTTGCGGCCATTCCGTTGCCGCCCAAGCGCACGGCCCCGGAACACGCCGCCACTCAGGCGGCTTTCCTTAAAGAAAGAGTTGGAGCCGCGTTTGGCCGAGGCGCAAGCCGGTCGGCGATCGGTCTACTTTGTTGACGCGGCCCATTTCGTCCT
>JAKBBN010000067.1 GCA_021808485.1 Planctomycetota bacterium
GCTCATGATCGGGCGGTCGTCCGCGTTGATTGTAATGCCGCACAACATCAGCGATCCCATGGATTTTGTCGGTTGCACATGAATATCAAGGGTCTGCCCGGCACGGACATCGCCATGAAATACAACATCGCGAGCGCCGGCCAGTACCCCGCGGCGCGGCGGGCCGGTGGGCGTAACCGGCCGACAGGCGGCGGCTTGCGCCGCCATTTCCAGCAGGGCGCTGCGCACAAGCCGGCCGTCCGCCACGAATGCATCATCAGGTTGAATGAGGCGGCGGGCGGAAATTGTACCATCGGCATTCCGCCATGCGGTATCCAACCAATGCATGGGCGGGCGATGTGGTATTCCTTCCGCCAGGTTGTGCATGTCAAGGTCCGCTTCGGGCCATTGCGCCGCCTGAGGTTATGGGAAGTTTTCCGACAATATCAGATGTTGCCACGCCGGATTGCAACGCCTGGGCGATCAGATCCGCGGTGCGCCGCTTTAAATCAAGATGCGGCTTATCCATGGTTGGGTTGGCATACAGGACTCCGAGCGGTTGAATAACCATCTGCGTATCAATCAATTGAATTGTGCCGCGGGGCATCATTTTGCCGCTGCCGTGAATGGCCACGGGAATAATCGGCACACCGGTACGCGCGGCCAGAATAAACACGCCATCATGAAACCGGGTAAGTTTGCCATCTCTGGATCGCGTGCCTTCCGGAAAAACAAGAAGGCTCACACCGCCGCGCAAACTGTCGGCTGCCTTATAGAGCACGGCCGGATCGTCCACGCAGAGGTGACCGCAAAGCTTCATCATAAGCCCGAGAACGGGTATGCGAAACGGCCATCGCTTCGCCCAGCAGCGGCAATCCGGAGGAAGCAGCATCATGAAGAGGATATCGAGTACGGACTGATGATTGGCGACCAGAATACACGGCCCGGAAACCTGCTTCCAGTTAAATTCCGTTATTCGCAAGTTTTGCCCGCAGAACTGTTTTACACTTGTGCAGCACATCCGGCGGAGAATCCAGCGGGGCCAGCGGCCGGATTTATCAAACGTCAGGAGGCCCAGCCATAAAAAAGGCGCGAGCAAGAGTGTAAAAACGGCGGCATTGACTATCCAGAGCGTCATGCCGTAAGCGCTGCGCCATAATATTCGCCAAGTGATTTTGGCATCCGATTGGGCCGGCATTCGTAGCTCTTTCGGTGTTGAACGTGGAAAACCAGGAAATCCCCATCTTGGATGCCTGCATGCCCGGCGGGCCGCGGTCCATCGGCGAGGATCCTGTCATGATTGGGCGATGCCGTTTCCTTCAAAGACGGCGACCAATCGGCTATGCTTTATTTTACCGCAACGGATTGATTTGTGAATACGCGGCGAGAACATATGACAGAAGTGCTCTATACAACCTTTGCCGCCGCAACGCCGCATTTTTCCAGTGTGGGCGATATATTCGACCAATGGTGGAAGCGGGTTCCATGTGCGGTATCCACGGAGCGGCCGCAAAATGAAAAGATGCTGTTCCGCCAACTGGTAAGCGGGGCCTTGAGCCCATTGCTGGCGCAAGTGGATAACCATCAAAAATGTGGATTTGTCCTAGCCAGTGCCAAGGGAAATATGGGAGAGCTTCAAGAATGGCTGGATGCAGCGGGGGGATTCATTGATTCGGCCGCCGCTGCCGCCGGTCCGCCGACGTTGGCGGCCTGCGCCTCCGCCGTCGCCGCCGAGGTCGGCCTTTCCGGACCTGTATACGCCATATCGACGGCGTGTAGCTCGGGATTAAGCGGTCTTATTGAAGCGATCTTCATGGTTCAATCCGGATTTTTGGATGAAGTGCTGATTCTGGCGGTGGATATTGCCGGCGGCTTTGTTCAGGATGGCTTTGCGGCACTGAAAGCGGTTTCCGCCGGTGTATGCCGCCCGTTCGACCAGGATCGCGACGGACTTGTGCCGGGTTCAGCGGCGGCGGGTTGCCTGCTCCAGCGGGACGCCATCTTCAAAAGCAGGCCGCGCCCGGCGCCTGCCTGTCGCGTGTGCGGGTGGGGGGCATCCATGGATGCCGTACACCTGACCGCGCCGGACCGTGAGGCGGCAGGGTTGGTACGCGCAATAGAGATGGCGCTCAGCACCGGCGGTCTTTCGGCGGTGCAGATTGACTGCATCATGGCGCATGGAACCGGCACGAAGTTTAATGATGCGATGGAAGCCGCCGCGATAAAAAAGATATTTGCGGCATCGCCGGCTATTACTGGATCAAAAGGGATCGTCGGGCATACGCTTGGCGCCAGCGGATTGCTGGAAGCCGCGCTGGCTGCGGAAATATTTGATCGGGGCATCATACCGCCGCTCGGTGGGTTGATCCGCCCGGAGTGGCCGGACCTTGATTTTGTCATGTCCGCAAGACATTTTTCCCCCCCCATCCGGATACTGAAAACCTCAAGTGGATTCGGCGGCATAAACGCGGCGGTCGTGCTGGAATCACTGCCATGATTCGTCCGCAACTGAGAATTTTATGGTGAATGACCAAATCATTATTTGCCGGTACAGCCCGCGGGTTATTGACCCTCCGATGGTTGAAATCGCCGGTTATCCGACCGTGCAGGAATTGGCCATGCAAGTAATAGAGCAGGCTCGCGAAAGCTTAAATTCCCGGGATATCCGCGTGCGGCGGAATGCAGGATTGTTTTTAAGCAGCAATGGTGATTCCCTGGCAGCGGACCTTGAGTTTAATGCGAGCCGGCGGCGCGATAGCGGCGAATTCATCAGCCCCGGGGCGTTTCGTCATACGCTGCCCAGTTCGATGGCAGCGTATATTTCCATCAGTCTGGAATTGCGCGGGCCTATGGTTGTGTATTGCGGTGATGGTGAAGGCGCAGCATCATTGGCCGCCGCTGAAAGGTGGTTGAAGGCCGGTGGGATTCCGCTGGCCGTGGTGGCAATTCCCACGGCAATCCAGCGGCAATGACGGTGATATTATCAGCCGCGACATTGCCGCGGGGGACCGATAAACACCGCTGCGTCTGATAAGCGCAAATCAGGGAAAAAATTCTTGCGGATGCCCGCAGCGTGGGCTAAACTCAACACATCGCCTTGCTGAGCTGAACCGCAGGCAGGCAAAATCCGGTAAAGTTGGAAGGGAGAGTTGACCGCGTTCATTTCTTTCCATACCTGCTTTACAGTGGTCTTGCTATTGAATCAATAACTGCCTGCCGGAATTCCAACGCTCCGGTCAAGGGAGGTTAGAGGAGAAGAATAATGTTGAAGAATGGAATCCCTTTACGCTTATTGGCCTTGGCAGGAATCGCAGCCGTTGCAGGTCCAATGTCGGCCCGGGCTGATTTTTCACTTGTGCTGCAGGATGTCGGCACCGGTGCTTCGACCACATATAGTCAACAGGCCGGCACACTTACTCCGAACAGTTCGGGTGGTGTGGTTGTGCCGGTTTCCGTCGGCAGCTTTTCGGGATATTTCACCGGGAACTTCAATTCCACGGACTCCGCACTGGAATTCGGCGGTCTGAATATCAGCAATACCGGTTCCACCGGGACTTCGGATACGTTGCGTATTTACTGGAGTGAAAACAATTTGTCTGCCGCCGGATTGTCCGGCGGGAGCGTTGGTATTTCGCAGAGCGGCGGCGGTTCCGTGGTGGAAACAACCGGATCAATGACTTTAAGCACGTATGTTGATCCGACGAATTCGGCCGGCCTTCCGGGCGCCGCGTCGTACAGCGGGACAGCCGGTGCGTCGTTCAGCAATTCATCCACATCGCCGCAATCGTTCACACTTTCCGGTGTATCGCAAGCTAATCTTCCGTTGTCCAGTACGGGTTCATTCGCTCTTGGGGAATTGCTGAATATTACACTCAGCGGCGGTGGCACGTTCGCGCAGACCAACGGGCAGTTCACAATGAATGGTGCTTCCACCTTTGGAGCCGGATCTGTAAACACCCCTGAACCCGCTTCCCTGGTGTTTGTCGGCATCGGCGGCATGACCCTGCTTCTACGAAAGCGAAAGAAAAAGGCGTCGGCCGGCCGATTGTAAGATGAATCGGACCGATCGGCATGGAATTTTGCAAAGTCCGATATATGCCTGGACTCGGAAGCGAGAAGAACAAAAATAGAGAGAAGAATAAAATGGATATGACCAACAATAAAAATATAAAGGGAAAAGTATCGGTCGTGTGCGGTCTGGTGCTGGCGGCGATGGCCGGCGGAGGCGTCGCCAGTGCCAACGTGGCACTGGAATTCAATAACAGCGGTTCACCGATTACTTATTTGCCGCGTCTGGTAACCTACAGCCAGGCGTCACCGACACTGCAAGTACCGGATTTTGCCATCAGCAGCATTACGGGGACGTCCAACGCCGGACTGGGCGGTAGCGTTTCGCAATTGGAGGAAAATACCTACAGCATCGCCAATACTTCAAACAGCACAGCTTCGCTGATCATTGCACTTAGCGATGTTAACTTTACCGGATCCGGCCCGGCGACGCTTGCGGAAACAGGCAGCGTTACCTTTCTGACGGGAACCGCCGGCGATTCGGTGGGGCTGACCTCGTATCTGAATCAAAGTGACGTTCAATTTGGAGTCGGCAACGCGATATCCGCCAATGAGGTTGTTTTATCCGCTGGTGCGACGCCGAATACTACTTATCAGATCGCACCGGCCATGGGCCTGGTTAATCTTGGAGCCAATGCCCTCTTTTCACTTACCACGGTGGTGGATCTGAAAATGGCGGCCGGGTCAAGCATCAATCTTACCTTTCAAACCACTGCCGGGCCGAATGCCATGCCCACACCCGCAACTGACGGATTGTGTGCAACCGGCATCCTTGGGTTTGCCGTGCTGGCATTAAGACGCCGTGCGGCTAAACGCATCGTGTGAAATACCGGGGAATAATGGGCGCCAACGGCATGAACGGCCGGCGCTATACAAAGACGGCGGCAATGCCCGGCGGATCAGACGGCAGACATGGGGAATGTGTGAAAAAAAGAAAAGCCTGACGACCCAATCGACAGGCTTTTCTACGCTTTGATTTGCTGCGAGTCCCCAGTCGCGATCCAAACCCCAAAAGAGCGGAATCGCGCATCTTGGAACACGCGGCAATGCTGAAACCAGCGCGTTTAACGCTTCTTCGCGGATTTCTTGGTGCTTTTCTTAGCACTCTTGGAACCGGAAGATTTTTTCTTCGTAGCCATGCTATCACCTCCTTTCATGGAAGTAAGAACCTGTCTGGATTATCGGCATTGCGGCGGATTGACCAACATAAAAAATAAAAAATTTCAAAAGTTTTTTCGGTTGGTTGTCCGAGAGCGGCCGGTGTTTTCGTTCCATGGGCCGAAATTGCCGCCGCGGAAAAGCGATTGCAATGGATCCGCGGTGGAAATTAATGACCAGTCCGCACCGCATTTTTGCGATGCGGACTCAATTTGATTCAGCCATCGCGCCAAATTGCCCGCATAAACTGTCTTCGCCGAGGGATCGTTGGAAATGCGGCGCCGCTGCCCTGTTTCCGGCTCCACAAGCTCCGCTGCGGGCGAATCCGCCGGAGAAAGCTCCTGCGGTGAAAGCACCTGCAGGACAGACAGTTGTCTGTGCAGGGCCGCTGAAATTGAAAACACTTCAAGCATGTCGGCCGCAGGCAGCAGATCACTGATCATAATCAGCAGCCCCTGCCGCGGGCCTGCGGCAATTAACCGTCGCAGCAACCCGGGCGGATGCGATCCGCTGTGCGGTCCGCACATACGCAGGAAGTTAATCAGAGTGCCGATGGATTGCGGGCGATCAAATGACATTTTCAAAAGAGCTCCGGCGGCGTTCAGGCACATCATCCAGAGGCGGTCTTGATTAAGCAGGGCGGCGGCGCCGGTTAAAATCGCCATGTTCCGCGCGGTGGAAAATTTGTCCGGCTGTCCGAAAAACATGCTTTGCGAGGTGTCCAGGAAAATGCACACCGGTAATGATTTGCGATCGTGAAACAACCGGATTACCAATTGATCCAGCCTGGCCAGGGCAAATTGATCGATTAATCGATAGTCCTCGCCTTGCGAGTAACGCCTGAAATCGGCCATTTCAATGCCGGAGGTCTGTAACCCGGCGGTGCGCCGTCCGTCATGGTGATATGGTTTGCGCCGGCCGGTGAGGTGGGGGAGTTGCCGGAGCAACTGCAGCAGTTCCGGCGGCGGCCAGTCCGTCGATGAAAAGGGATTCGTCGCGTTTTTGGGCAAACCTGTCATCATTAACGATCCGTAAAAAGGCAGCCGAATGTTGCGGCAACCGTCGCGTCATCCAACATCGGCAAGTGAAAGCGTCCGGGCGAATCGATTCAGCAATTCACGGCGAATGTGCATGTGGGCCGGTTGTATCAGGTGCGGGTCCCGTCCGGCCAATTCCATCGCATGAGCCCGCGCCGCTGGCAGCAAATACGGGTCAAAAAGCAAGTCGGTAAACGCGATATCGCCATGGCCGCTTTGCTGCGTACCAATCAATTCTCCCATGCCGCGGAGCTTAAGGTCTTCCTCGGCAATTTTAAAGCCGCTTGAATGGCGCACCATGGCCGCCATGCGACGGGCGGCCTCCTCCGTTTGCTGATCGGATACCAAAATGCAATAGGACTGATTTCCGCCGCGGCCAATGCGCCCGCGCAGCTGATGAAGCTGGGCGAGGCCGAAATGATCTGCATGTTCCACAACCATCAAACAGGCATTGGGCACATCCACACCCACTTCAATGACCGTCGTGGATACCAGCGCGTCAATACGGCCGCCCCGGAAGTCTTCCATCGTCTTCATGCGTTCGTCGCGGTCGATTCGGCCATGCAGCAGTGCGATGCGGCAATCTTTCAGCGGTCCTGCAGACAGCTCCGCGGCGAGTTCAACGGCATTTTGCATGCCGCCGACATTGTCATCAATTGCCGGGGCCACCACATATACCTGGCGTCCCTGGGCGATCATTTTTCGGGCAAAAGTGTAGACGTCGTCACGGTTTACGGTGGGAACCGTCCGCGTGACGATTTTTCCCCTGCCCGGCGGAGATTGATCGATGGTGGACACATCCAAATCGCCGAAAAGTGTCATGGCCAATGTGCGCGGAATAGGCGTGGCGGTCATAATCAGCATATGCACGCTGACATAACGGTCGCGGATGACAGCCCGCTGCTGAACACCGAATTTGTGCTGTTCGTCAACCACCAGTAACGCAAGATGTTTCAGATGAAGTTCTTCCCGCAGCAGCGCGTGTGTGCCTACCAGGATACCCATTGAACCGTCGGCAGCGTCGGACAATGTACGCTTGCGATCCGCTGCCGACACGCCCGCTGTCAACAGCCCCACGCCAACGCGGCTTGCGGCCAGATACCGCTTGAGCGTAAGAAAATGTTGCTCTGCCAGTAATTCGGTGGGTGCCAGCAGTGCAGCCTGTCGCCCGCTGGCGACCGCCAGCAGCATGGCATAAAGGGCGACAACGGTTTTTCCACAGCCCACATCGCCCTGAATAAGCCTGTTCATCGGTACCGCGGCGGCAAGGTCGCTGCGTAATGATTTTACGACACGGTTTTGTGCGTCCGTGAGTGAAAAGTCCAACAGTGCGCGGATGCGCCTGTCCACAAGGTCATCGGCCCGGAGCGGGCAGGCGCCGGCTTTGTTGCGCTGGGCCGCACGTCGCAGGGCCACGGCCAGCTGGTAAATGAAAAACTCATGATAGGCCAGTGTGTGCCGGGCCAATTGCGCCTCGGCAAGGCTTTGCGGACGATGCGCCGCTTCGTAGGCGGCGCGACGGCTTAATAGACGTTTTGACGCCAGAGCGTCCGCGCCAAACCATTCGCTTACATCGGCCAGCAAATCCGGCAGATTGGCCAGGACTATCTGCCGGATCGTGCCGCTGGGCAGATCCGCGGTGGCCGGATAAACAGGCTCAATCGCCGCAACCGCCCGGGGGCCGGGAGTATCCGGCAGGCACTCAAATTGCGGCTGCATCATTTGCGGCCTGCCGTTGAAAAAGCTTACCGTGCCGGTGGCGCGCAGCCTGCAGCCGGGCGTTATTTTGTCCGGCAGGTCCCAGCGATTGAACCAGACCAATATGCAGCGTCCGGTGGCTTCTTCCAATAAAGCTTCAAAACGTGATCTCTTTCGCCGAATCATCCGGGTTTGAATGATGCAGCCCTCGACCGTGGCCTTCTGTCCCGCCGCCAGGCGACTCACATCCACATGTCCCTGAAATTGGACATAATCACGCGGCAGCAAATTCAACAGGTCTTCATTCGTTTTTACCCCCAGCCGCAGAAACAGTTCCGCGCGCCGCCCGCCGATGGCACGAGCCTCCGTCACCGGTTGCTGCAGCAGTAGATTTCCGGAGGCCGGAGAGGGTGTAAAACCGGCGATATCGGCGGCCTGACGGGACTCATTGAGGTTTTGGCTGCGGGTGAAATCCATGGTGGGTATTCCATTGTCATATGGCCGCGTCCGCAATCGGACCACGCTGATTCTGCCGGATATCCACCGCGCCCTCAGGCAGGGGGGGCCGCGGGCGCCGGCGCCGCGCTGGTAACGACAGACAATTTGCGTTTCGGATCGTCCGCCAGATAAAGCGTTCGCGTAGGATAGGCGATTTCAACATCCAACTTTTGCAGTTCCCGCAACAGGGCGATATTTATGCGTTCGCTGAAAGCCATGTAACCCCAATAGTCTGCTGCGGGGCGATAGCAGTAAACGACCATGATGTTCAGTGAATCGGCATTAATGTCGGTGAAATAGACGCGAGGGGGATTATCAGTCGGCTTTTCAGCGTTATGGATCGCCGGGCCGAATTCAGCGGATGCAAGGAGATTGCGGATGGCGGTTAACGATTGCTGCAGCTTTTCCACGGATGTATCGCAGGTGACGGTCACATTTATCACGCGGTGGAGGAACGGCCGCGTGGTAAGATTCGTAACGGAATTGTTGACGATATCGGAGTTGGGGATCGTTACCAGAGAGCCGTCCGTCTGCCGGACGCGTGTGGACCGGAAGCCAATTTCTTCCACGCTGCCGGAAATGCCCTGATAACTGACGGTGTGGCCGACCAGAAAGGGGCGGTCCATAAAAATGGTGATGGATCCAAATAAATTCTTCAGGGAATCCTGCGCGGCCAGGGAAACGGCCAGACCTGCGATTCCCAGGCCGGCCAGCCAGGAGCCGATATCCCGGTCAAACACATTTTGCAGAATAAACAACGCGCCGATGATCGTGATAAAAATACGCAGCGTTTTGCGAACAATCGGCAAAACTTGTTCGGTAAGGGGCGTATCGTGGCGGGCAATAAATCGTTTGAGCGCCAGTTCCACCGTTGCCACCACGTTAAATCCGTACCAGAATGCGGAAATCGCCAGCAGCAAAAGCAGAATTTTTCCGGAAAACTTTTCCAGAATCGGGCTTAAATGCAACTGCCCCAGGCCGACCAGCAGACCCGCCGCCAGAAGCGCCAGGCTTAGCGGCGATGCCAGGCTTTCCACCAGTACGCTTTGAAAGTGCCACCGGCGGACCTCCAACCGTTTGGCCAGACCGCGGCATCCGGCGGCTGCCAACCGCCCCACGATCACGCCGGCAAGAATTGCCGCCAGCAGCGTGAGCCAGTTCACAAGGTTGTTGTCTTGCACCAGGTGCCGAAAATTGATCTGGTGGACAACGGATTGCCACAAACTTCCCAGGCTGTGCCGGACATGACCGATCGTCGGATGTGACGCGGCCGTCACCAGATGAACGGTCAGATGCGAGGGACTTTTAATGATTGGCTGGGGCATATCGCTGCTTCGTACACTCAAAACTCAACAATCAATTCCTTGCTGATTTTTAATCAGGCGGCCGGCCGCCGGCGCCGATATATCTTGCCGCCGGTATGTCAGTATTCCACAAACGGAAGATCGGCGGCTGTTTCCACATAACCGGAGCGGGGCGACCCTTCCAGATCATCCATGGACATGCCCAGGGCCTGCACAATTGCGTGCATATCATCTGCAACGCGTACCGGTTGATTCGCGAAACTACCCCAAGTGGGTTCCGCCGCCGGCATTTGGGCGTCCTTTGTGCGAATACCGGTGTGATATTGCACCGTCGCGTCCGGATCCTTCAGGCCGTGTCCGGTAAGCACACAGGCCACGCGTTCATTCCTCGAAATAACCTGTGATGCCAGCAATTGCCGCAACCCGGCGATGGTTGCCGCGCTGGCCGGTTCACAGCCGAAGCCAAATCGTCCGATCAGCGCCTTGGCCTCCAGGATGTCATTGTCGGATACCTGTGCCACCACACCCTTCATGATATCCAGGGCGCGCAGCGCCTTTTTTAGATTAACCGGTCGGCCTATCTCAATTGCCGAGGCCACGGTGTGCGGATGAATGTTTTCCGCATCCAACCGGGCATAATGGGATTGAATAAGGGCATTGTTCACCCGCCCGCCGTTCCATGTCAGGCCGTCGTTTACCATGCGGAAAAGGGTATTGGCCCCTTGAGCATTGATAACCGCAAGGCGGGGTATCCGCCGGACCAATCCAAGCTGATGCAGTTCGGCAAAAGCCTTGCCGAATGCGGAACAATTTCCCAGGTTACCGCCCGGAACGACAATCCAATCCGGCGGTTCCCAGTTCAGCGATTCCAGTATCCGGTACATGATTGATTTCTGGCCTTCCAATCGGAAGGGATTGACCGAATTCATTAGATAAAGCCCGAGTTGACCGCTCACCTGCCGCACTCTGGCCAGACAGGTGTCAAAATCACCCTCTATCTGCAGGGTGCGGGCGCCGTAATCCAGTGCCTGGGAAAGTTTGCCGAAGGCTATTTTGCCGGATCCGATAAATACAATGCCCTGAAAACCGTTCTGGGCCGCATAAAGGGCCAGCGATGCGGAAGTATTGCCCGTGCTTGCGCAGGCGACACGCCGCGCCCCGACGATACGCGCATGCGTGAATGCGGCCGTCATGCCGTTGTCCTTGAAACTTCCGGACGGATTCATGCCTTCATATTGCAGCCACAATTGTCCCGGCCACATTCCGAGCTTCCGGCCAAGACATGCGGCGTTTTGCAGAAAAGTCTGTCCTTCGCCGATGGTGCAGACCATGGCATCGGCACTGAACGGCAGCAGATCGCGGAATCGCCACACGCCGGAATAGTCCAGCGGAAAGCGCCGGTTCGTCCAGCGCTGTTGAAGGTCCCGCAGCCGTGCGGGGGGAGCGGCCTTAGACCAGTCATATTCGATATCCAGAAATTCACCGCAATGGCGGCAGGATGTAAGCGTTTGGCCGATATCAAAAGTAGACCGGCAATCCGGGTTGATACATTGTTGAAAAGCGACTGTTTTCATGACTCGGATTTTATACGCAAATACACTTTGGGGCCAATCCGGCCGGTCTGTTGATCATGATCCATAACCAATTGCCGGTGGTTCAACAGGCCGGGCATGCGGTCAGCTAACCGGTGCTTTCTCCGGAACTCGCGCCTGTGCGGACCAGTCCAGGTGGCATCGCCAGTCCACGTCATTAAGTTCGGGAAAATCGGTGCGATAGTGCACGCCGCGCGTTTCCGTGCGGGTGGCGGCGGCCACGGTCATCAATCGGGCGACTTCCAGCATATTCTGTAATTCCCAGCCGGCGGGGGAGTCAAAAACCTTGTCCAAGACATAATGCGACCAGAAATCAATAATTTCCGCCGCTTCAACCAGTCGCGGGCCGTGGCGTTCAATTCCCACATTCCGCCATAATAAAGATTTCAGGCTGCTTCGTACATCCGCCATGTCCAGTTCCGTGCGCTGCGAACGCGGAATTTCCGCGGTGAATCGCGGCACTTCAAACGGACGCTGGTGTCCGACGACGTTGGCCGCGGCGTCCTCGCCGGCGCGCTTTCCAAAGACCAGCGCCTCAATCAGCGAATTGCTGGCCAGCCGGTTGGCGCCGTGCAGACCGGTATAGGACGCCTCCCCAATCGCATACAGGTTTTCCACGCTGCTGCGCCCCATCAAATCGCATCGTACCCCGCCTACCATGTAATGCGCGCTGGGATGCACGGGAATAGGCTGGTGCCCGGGATTGATCGCAAACTGCTGACACACCTGGTAAATACCCGGAAAACGTGATTTAAACCCGTTTTCTCCCATCTTCCGGCAATCAAGAAATACATGTGTCGTCTGCGTTTTGGCCATCTGGGCAAGAATGCTGCGGGAGACCACGTCTCGCGGCGCCAGGTCCGCCATCGGATGGTAGGCTTTCATGAACGCCTCGCCCGATCGGTCTATAAGTGTTGCTCCTTCGCCGCGGACGGCTTCACTCACCAGAAACCGCGCGGAACCGGCAATATAAATTGTCGTCGGATGGAATTGCATCATTTCCATGTCGCGCAGTTCCGCCTGCGCCCGCCATGCCATCGCATGGCCGTCCGCGGTGGCGATGGCGGGGTTGGTGGTTTCGCGGAACAGGGCCCCGGCTCCGCCGCTGGCCAGCAATGTCTTGCGGGCGAATATGGCAAACAGGCCCCGCTGCTGGGTCCACGCCAGCGCCCCGGCACAACGCCCTTCCAATGTAATAAGGTCCAGAATAAAGGTATGTTCAAGGATTGATATTGATTCCCGCTGCATGGCCACACGCAACAGGCTGTTGGCAAGTTCGCGGCCGGTGGCGTCGCCCAATGCGTGAATGATTCTGGCGGCGGAGTGGCCGCCTTCCCGTCCGAAAGAAAGCCGACCGTCGGTTTCCCGGTCAAAATTCGCCCCCCATTGAATCAACTCCTCAATTCGGGCCGGCGCCTCGCGGACAACCGTTTCCACCGCCTCGCGCTCGCTTAGTCCGCAGCCGGTAGCCAACGTGTCGGCAATATGGGATTCAAAACTATCATCGGCCCGCATGACCGTGGCGATCCCGCCCTGGGCATAAAATGTGTTGGATTCGGAAAGATGTTGTTTGGAAACCAGCAGAACATCCGCACTGTCGCCGGCGGCAATGGCGGCCCGCAGCCCCGCCACCCCGCTGCCGATGATCAGGACATCGGTTACCACGTGGGGCAACCGGTGCGTCTTAAACGGGTGGAGATAACGTCGTTCCATGCGGACTCCTTTTTCCAACCCCTATGTTAGCCCGGATGACCGTCGGATTCACCTCCGCCGGCGGTTCGACGGGGTTTTCCGCAACGGCATTCGCCGGTCGCGGCGAGGAAAATGCGTGTGCCCCCCGCTCTGCCCGCGCCGGCCGCCGTCATGCCTTACGCCACGGTTTTTTGCAAAACGTGTAATCTTTCATTCGATTGTGCGTTACAATAGGGCGGCCTGCGGCTCCCGGACATACCGCGTGAGAAAGCCTGGCGGCGAAAGGAAAGGTCATGATATCCAAAAAGCGCGACGCAAAAATCTCCATCGGCAAAAAATGCGCTCCCTGCGAGGGTGGACTAATGCCGCTGCAGGCTGATGAAATCAAACAATTGCTTGCATCGGTTCCGGATTGGCGGGTTCACGACGGCGTGTTAATGCGGGAATTTGAATTCCTCAACTTTCATCAGACCATGGCCTTTGTAAACGCGGTGGCGTGGCTGGCAAATCTTGAAAATCATCATCCGGATATGGAGGTAAGCTACAGCCGGGTAAACATCCGGTATGTAACCCATGCGATCAACGGCTTATCTCCCAATGATTTCATTTGTGCCGCAAAAATCAATGCAATGCTGGCGTTATAAACCTGGTGACGGGGAGTTTCATGGTTGATGGATCGTCAAAAGGCAGCAAAGTTCTCATCCTCTCGGCTTCCGCCGGTGCGGGGCATGTCCGGGCGGCGGACGCTATTTTTAAAATCTGCCGGGCGGATTCACGCGTGGCGGAAGTGGAACACTGGGATATGCTTAAGTACACCAACCGGTTGTTCCGGCACATATATTCACAGGTGTATCTGGATCTGATCAACCGGGCCCCAAAAATGCTGGGGTGGATTTACGACACCACGGACACGCCGTGGCGAAATGAAAAAAAAAGGCTGGCATTTGAAAAATTCAACGCCGGTCCATTTTTAAAGGCGGTCACCGGTTTTAACCCGGACCTGATCATATGCACCCATTTTACGCCCTCCACTCTGGTAGGCTGGCTTTATGAAGTGGGCCGAATTGATGTTCGCCCCGCAATCTGCGTGACCGATTTTGACTGTCATGCCATGTGGCTGGCACATACATATCAATACTATTTTCTGGCCCTGGAGGAGACGCGCGTCCACATGCACCGGCTGGGTATTGACCCTCCTCGGATGAAAGTGACAGGCATACCCATCGATCCGGTTTTCATGGAACCGATGGACAAGCAGGAGGCAAGGCGACGCCACGGTCTTAAGCCGGACCGCTTTACTATTCTGGTTTCCGCAGGCGGCTATGGCGTTGGGCCGGTTGAGCTTTTAATCGCGGAACTTTTACGAATCAAAAGTCCCGTTCAGGTGATCGTTATCGCCGGTCGCAGCCAGGAACTGAAAGCCGCGGTGGAGGAACTCGCCGGTCGGCACAACACTGCCGGCCCGGTGGAGCTTATCCCGGTCGGTTACACCACGCAGATGCATGAATTCATGGCGGCCGCCGATCTGCTGATCGGCAAACCCGGCGGATTAACCACGAGTGAAGCCATGGCCCGTCAACTGCCTATGTGTATCGTCAATCCTATTCCGGGGCAGGAAGAGCGCAATAGCGACCATCTTCTTGAACTCGGGGTGGCCATTCGCTGCAACAACCTACCCACGCTTGCCTATAAAATTGAAGAATTACTCCACTGTCCGGACCGGCTTGCCGTCATGCGCGCCAATACAGTGAAACTTTCGCGTCCCGCCGCGGCACGGGAAATTGTGGAAACGGTCATGTCACTGCCGAAAGAACGGCGTATTGAGCAGCCGCACCGCTGGCCTTTTGTTCAGCGAAGCGCCGTCGGCCGCCGCGTGACAGCCGGCCGCCTGCTGCGCCGCCGTCGCGGTGCGGGCAAACAGGGTGTGGCCGATTGATACATTGCTTCCACGCCCCGCAATGCTCCGCTTTTGCTTCAAAACTCGCGGCCGTCGCTGAAAGCCGTTTGGCCCTGTACCCACACGCGGTGCGGCCGCGGAGCTTCCGTCAGCAGCCAGTGCGAAAACGCGGTCGCGGACCGGCGGGCCGTCGGCGGCGGACAAAATGCCTGCATATCCGCACAATATCCCGGCCGTAACCGTCCAATCTGATCCGTCATGCCTAGCGCTGCGGCGCCGGCCGTGGTGATCATGCCGATCAACAGTTCCGGTGCAACGTCGGGATGCCGCTGATAAAGCCATTGCGCTTCCTTCAGCACGTTCAGGTCCGGATTGCTTGCCAGCGAGTCCGTGGCCAGGCATACATTTACTCCGGCCGCCATTAATCGCCGCCATGGATGTGGACCATGGGCGCCATGACCGAAATAATGATGCGTGCGTGGGCAATAGGCAACCGACGCCCTGGCCTCGGAAATGATCCGGATGTCCGCATCCGTCAGGTAATTGCAGTGGGCCAAAACCACCGAACTCGTCGGCATCTGCTCCGTCAGCAGGCCCCATAGTTTCGCCCATGCCACCGGTCCTGCATTGGTCAGCGGTATTTTGTCATCAATCAAATCAAGCTTTTGCATCAATTTCCACTCGCGCCCAAGTGGTCCGGACAGGGTGGCTAAAAAATCCGATTCCTCCTGCAACTCCGCCAGGTGCATCGCCAGCGGATACCGCCCCGCACGGGCGAATTCCACAATTTGTCGCAGTGCCGGCCCTTCCACGGAATATGGTGCGTGTGGCGAAAGCCCTGTTTGCAATCGTGATGACGCCGGCCCGCGGTCCGCGGCGGTCATAAGTCGTTCAGGAAGATGGGTTCTTGATCTGCCCAGGGCCGTGATTTCACCGTAACTGATGAGGCGAATCGGCATGTCCTGCAGCGCGGTTCGGGTAATCACGGCACAGCGTGTGATATCTCCAATCGCGGTAACGCCGCTTTCCAGACTTTCGGCGGCGCCCCTGCGCGTATGCTCCTGAACCGTTGTGTTTGCCTCGGCTTCCGGCGGATATAGCGCCATCAGTTGCAGCACCCAGTCGGAAAACCGGTGCGGAGACGGGATTTTCGCCCGGGCGTAGCCCAATTCCAGATGGGTGTGTGCGTTGACGAATCCCGGCGCAAGCACGCTGCCGGGAAGCCTGATAACCGGAATATCCGGCATGTCAGTCCGGAGATTTCCGGCGTTTGCGATGTCCGCGATCATTCCCAGTTTAATGTGAACGAAATAGTCTGGAAGGAGTGTTCCGGATTCCGTAAGGATGGCATCCGGAACAATTACCAAATCTCGCTGTTCCATGGAAAAATCGGAATTCATGCGATCACAGCATCATTTCCCGCGGCCCAACTACTCTCCGGCGTTCATGTTCTGCAGTTCGGTATCGGACACCATGCGGAAAACGCCGTCGCTGGCTTCAGCAATCTTGGCCAGTTGCTTGCGTTCGCCATCCACGGACACGATATCAATTCGCTGGTCATGGGTTCTGGCGGCGCCCACCAGCCCGCCGATATGCTCCGGAAAAATCACTTTCGCCGTGACAAATATAATTTGATCCCCGCCAAGCCGTAATGACCCGGGCATGCACAATGCGGAATCGGAACTGCCATAAGGGGTAAAATTCATCATAAAGTGAATGAAAGGCGCCGCCGTCGCGGCGTCCGCCCATCCACGCCTGGGCAGTACCCGAAGTTTATTCCCGCGCCAGATGACAATCTTAAAATTCTGGTCTGCGGCAAGCCCGGCCACGGCGGTCTTGACCTGTTCGGCCACAAGATTAAAACTGTTCGTGTTGGCTGACGATCCGTCCAAACTAAACACAATCTTTTTGCCCACCAGCGGAATATTTAGAAAGCGCGGACCTGTCGGGGCAACGGCCGTCGGCGTCCGGCCTTTGGCGCCGGTGGAATTTCCCGGTGGGCCTGCGGCGGCGCCGTGATGCAGCACCACCACCAGAACGGTCACGACGGCCAACGCAAAAATTATCGCTGCGCTGATGAATATCCATTTCAAACGCGCATTGCCGCCGGCGGGGGGCTCCACTACCAGGGCCTCCTTGATCGGCGGAATGTATTTGCCCCGCTTGCTTTTGATCGGCGGGCCCGGTGCGTCCCGGCGGACTGTCGTTGCCTTTCTTGCCGTATTGCCGCCCGTCGCCTCGCTGGATCGTCCGGCTTTTACACCCGGCTGTGGAATCGGGCGGCCGGATCCGGATTTGCCGGAATCAGCCCGGTCATTTTTCATGGATGCCAGCGCCGCAAGCCCGGTGATCGCATCGGCTTCAGTGGATGCGGTCGGATTGCGGCCGGGCTGTCCCGGCGCTCCGGGGTTGCCGCGCATGCCGGAACTGCCAAAAGCTCCGCTGCTGGTGGGTGGATCTGTCGGACGGCCGGGCGGTGTGGTCAGCATACCCCGTGAAAGGCCGGGATCGTGCAATGGAGATTCCGGCCGCTCCGGTGCGGATGGTGATGTGCCGGGTTGATCCGGCCGGCTGCCGGCCTTGCCGGTACCGGCGTCCTTCGGTACGCGAAGTAATGTTCCGCAGCCGCCGCAACGGCAAACACCGCCGCGAAAGCCCTCATCAAGATGAAGAATTTTGCTGCACTGATGGCATTGAACCACAATGGCCATGAATTATGTTCTCCAAGGCAAAATCTGCCGGTTCTCGGCCGATCATTCAGGCTTGCCGTAAGGGCAGGCGCCTTGTCATCCGTCGGTTACGGACCGCCAACCACAATAGTTTAAGTCCACCGGGCCGGAATTCAAAGTGACACGAATCACAAATTCGGCGCTTGTCCCGCCGATCGGCCGCAGCGATCGAAGCGGTTGGCAGCATCGTATGCACAATTATCGGCGAGGAAGTCAAGCTTATTTTGCACCATAATTTGTCGAATATAATTAAGCTGGCCAATTCACAAAGCAGGTGCCCGGTACGCTTGGCGCGATTAGAAGCCGCGTTCATATCCGGTGATGCGATTCAAGCAATGTCAATCCACTTCGTGTCGGCAACGCTGGGCGGATGTAAACCGACAATAGAAATTAATTCCGGATTCGATTTTCCGCTTGCTGCATCGGTCAACGGAAAACTGGACAGGCACTTCTGGCTATGGTTGTATTCGGCTAAAAAGTTCTGTTGCCTGGAACTCGCTTACGAGCAGCATAAATGGATGCCGGGGCGACCAGATTCCTCAAATTAAATTGCAAAGATCACGGTTGAACCGGATGGTGACCTGAGGCCCAAATAATGTATTCTGGCGGCTACGCCGGGCAGTTGGCAGCCTGGGCGGCGTGGATCGCGAACTGGACCCTGGAGATCGTGAAGCGATCGGATGATATAAAAGGATTCAAAGT
>JAKBBN010000068.1 GCA_021808485.1 Planctomycetota bacterium
AAACCGCCAGCAGCGAGACTTGGATCCATTTGGCCATGATCAACTTGATGGTACATCGACTCAAACCAGGTTAACGAAACTTCTCAAACACGCTCTTAGACCCCCAAGGCATCGGGACGGCTCTCTGCCGGTGGATTGCGACGCCGCGATCCCCGCCTGACCTCAAAATTGTCCTTCGAGCGCCGCCAAATTAAAACCTCATTTATTGACTGCCCACCATACTATCTTTGGCGGTCCCCCGCGGCAACCCGCAGAATTTGCCGATCCAGGCATAACAATAAATCCTGAGCTGTAATTGAGATATTATCAAGAGTTGTGGACGGCGTAATCTAAATTTGGATGTTCAACGTTTTTTTTAGGAGTATGCCACCATGGGTAATAGTGTCACCCTGATGTGTACCACAGGCAGGCATGCCGTTGATCAAACACTTTGCGAAGATTGATGCTGGGGGGCGACTGGTCCCACGATGGAGGCAGTCGGCGTGTCATACACTTGGTAATCCAACCGGAAATCCTTAATCAGCTATGTTGAAAATCCCGCATCATCCCTCCCCTGTCCGGATGCAGATCGCGACTGAACTCACGAATATTCGCATTCACGTCGCAATGCGTTTTTTTACGCAGTTATTTCGGAATAACCCATCCGGGGGTCAAAATATGCGATACAGTTCAACAACTAATATAGTCACGACTGGCAAAATTGTGTCAGTTTGATATTCTCAACACACAATGAGGAAGGCGTTGGGCGCAAAATAAGAGAGCCGACGGGCGCATCATGACCGCCCACGCTCTGCACTGCCGCCGCGATTTCGGGGATATTATGCGCGTATTGCATGTCATTGATTCATTACGATTAGCCAAGGGCGGCACAAGCTTTGCGGTCCGTGAAATGACCTATTGGATGACGCGACTCGGCTTGGACACGTCCATCGTCTGCTGCGCCGCGGAGGAAACAACAAATACCGGAGCACCCAAGGATTCATCGGAAGTCGCAGTTCACGAATTACCCCGGGACGGATCAAAATTACTCTTGGGCGATCCGCCGGAATCGCTGCGTGCACTGATCGCAAATGCGGATATTGTACACATTCACGGCGTTTGGGATCCCATTTTGGTATCCGCGGGCAAGGCTGCACGCAGTGCCGGCAAGCCGTTGATCTGCACGCCTCACGGCATGCTTGCACCCTGGCCCATGGCACGCCACCGCCTGCGTAAATGGCCCTATTACCAGCTTTTCACGCGGAAACTGGTGGAAAGCGCCAACGCCCTGCACTTTATCACGCAGGCGGAAGCTCGCCTGGCCGGCAAATGGACGCCGCAAGGAATGCCCACGTTCATCGTGCCGTATTTTCTTGGCGCGGAATATTATCAGGATCCGCCGGAGCGGGACACGGCTTTAAAATACTTCCCGCAGGTGCCCACTGCGGGGCCGTGGATTTTATTTCTTTCTCGCATCCATCCCAAAAAGGGACTGCCGCGTTTGATTGAGGCATTTCCCAGCGTACTCAAAGAATTCCCGGAGTCCCAATTGCTTATTGCCGGCAGTGGCGCACCATCCTATGAGCGTAAAATGCGCAAAATGGTGGCCGCGGCCGGAATCGCCGGAAGCACCCACTTTCTGGGCATGGTGCAGGGTGCGGCAAAGGTTGCCCTTTACCGGCGAGCAACAATCCTGGCTATTCCCAGCAGCCAGGAAAATTTCGGTATTGTTTTTGCCGAGTCCGTGGCGTGTTGCACGCCGGTGTTGTTGACGCCCCAAGTTGATCTTCACCATGAAATTATGGCCGCGGGAGCCGGATTCCTGACCCAGACCAGTGCAGTCGCCGTCGCCAGGGATCTTCCCGCCGCCCTGCGCGATCCGGCCAAGCTTACGGCAGCCGGTGAAGCGGGCCGCCGCTGGGCGATGGAGCACTTGCGCCCGGAACGCGTGGCCAAGGCGATGCTTGAGAACTACGAGCGCGTTTTATCCGGGTCCAAAACTCATCAACCACGCAGTTGAGGCATCGGAGTTTAATCCGGTAATGGCCCGAGACCGCATTGCTTCAAGATGACCGACATTATTCGTTGCCGCGACGCACGCTTGCCTGCGCTGCCATCGCGGCGCCCCGTCGTCCTTCGCGTTGAGTTTACCGGCTACGGCAATCACGCGATCACCGGCCGCGCACGGCCGGGCCGGGCAGCGTTAATTGAATCGATTGGAACATTCGCATGGCGGAGAAACATCACTTTCGATACATACTGTTCACATTGGCCGCGGCTGTGGTCCTCATCGTTTTCTTGTATGCGATGGATTGCTGCATTCCACACTATCGTGTGTCGCGGGCCACAACATGGATTACGCACCCGTTGAACCCGGATGGAACTGTTAACTATGTGCTGGCCATGAATCAGGCTGCGGCCAGGGGCGTTACACCCGCCAACAATGCGGCGGTTGCGATCGTGCGGATCATCGGAACCGCGAACTTGCCCGGTTTGCGGCGAAATGTCGTCGCCCACCTGAAGGCCATCGGTGTTAACCGGCCGCCGGAACATGGGGCCTTTACCCCATTCGGAGCATTCCTGAAACGCATCAATTTCGGCATAAAGGACGCACAGCCCGCACCCGGATCACATTGGGCCCGCGCGCGACGGAAATACCGCCAACAATTGGCGATAGGAAACGAAACGCAAAAACTTTCCATCATCCGCCAGCCGTGGATTCCGGCGGAACATCCAGTGATCGCCCGGTGGCTTAAATCCCAGCAGTCGGCCATTCACCTTATCCGCCGGGCATCCAAAATGCCGGAATTCTACGCGCCCATGATTCAGGATCACACGGGATTGATTGATTATACCATTGACCCCAGCGCGGCAATTGAGCTTATTGACTTTCTTGACGACGCCGCGATGGAACAGCTTGGCCTGCATCATGATGCCGTTGCATGGCGCGACGTTATGGCGATGCACCGGCTGGCAATTCTGATCGCGGGGAATTATCCGGGCCTGATCGACCTGCTGGTTTGCATGTCCGGTACGGTAATCGCCGATAGATTGGCGGACCGGTTATCCGCCTGCCAATTTATCCCGGCAACTCATCTCCACGGCTACCTGGTCCAGGCGGAAACATGGAAGCGGCCGGTGGAATTGGCCGCGGTTATCAATGGTGCCGGACGCTTAAGCAGCCTTAACTTGATTCAGAGCCTGTTTAAAAGACAGAACCACATCGCCGCGCGACAATTTGGATTCCGCGGATTTATACCACTGCATTTCGGCAGGGCCATGGCTGGGCTGAACCGGTATACCACGAAATTGGCAAGCATTCTGCGGCTGCCGGATTATCGGAAAAAAGCCGCGCAATTACGCGCGTTTCGGCGGCGAATAAAGGACTCGTCGCCGCATGGCTGGATCAATGAATTTGTGATTCGGTCGCCTGTTTCAAATTTGTCCCGTGCTTTATTAATGCCGGAATTCGACACGCTTCGCGCGGAATACAGTTGCCGTGCGGAGCGGATCATCACGGCCACCACCCTGGCGCTGGCGGAATACCGCGCCGTGCATCGCCATTATCCGGCGTCACTCGGCCGACTGGTTCCATCCATTCTGCCGCACGCACCGGTGGACCCGTTTAATACCAAACCGCTGCATTACGTAACCAACGGCACCGGTTATTTGTTGTACTGCCGACGTCCAAACCGGCGTCACAGGCCGTGGAACGGCAATCCGGACGCCCAGCGGAACCATCCGCACGCACGGACGGTCATTGCCTTTTCAGTCAACTGGCCGGCCGCGCCGAATCCGTTCACCGCACCATAGTCAGTTACACGAGTCAGTTACACGTTATTTTTCGGCCGATTCCGCCGGCTTAAAAAAAAAGGGCCGCCGAAACTTCGGCGGCCCTGCAGCAGGCTTAAAGAGTATTTATCCGCGGTGAAACGGTCAGCCTTCCAGACCGCCCCGATATTTGCGAGCGGGTTTGCCGCTGCCGTCGCTGTCGCTGGATTGCTTGGACTCATCGCCGGCGCCCCATTGCGCGCGCTTAAGAGAAAGACCGATCTTTCGATCTTCAATGTCCACGCGAAGAATCTTGACTTCCAGTTCATCTTCCAGTTTCACCACATCCTGCGGATTTTCAACTTTGCTGTCGGAAATCTCGCTGATATGCAGCAGACCTTCCAAGCCCGGCTCAAGTTCCACAAAGACGCCAAAATTCGTGATTTTGGTGACCTTGCCCTTCACGATCATGCCCGGATGGTAATTGTTGGGAATGGCATGCAACCAGGGGTCTTCGTTAAGCTGCTTGACGCCCAGCGCCACGCGGTTTTTTTCCTGATCCACGCTGATGACCACGCACTGCACGCTGTCGCCCTTCTTGAGAACTTCGCTTGGGTGGGCGACCTTTTTGGTCCAGCTCATATCGCTGACATGCAGCAGGCCGTCGATGCCTTCTTCAATTTCCACAAACGCGCCATAGTTGGTGAGATTGCGGATTTTGCCGGTAACCACGGTGCCGGGCGGATATTTTTCCGCCAGCAGAGTCCACGGATTGGCTTCCGTCTGTTTCAGGCCGAGGCTTATTTCCTGTTTGTTTTTGTTCACTTCCAGGACGACCACATCCACCTCCTCGCCAACGGAAAGCATTTCGCTGGGATGATTGATGCGCTTGGTCCAGCTCATTTCGGAAATATGGACAAGACCTTCCACGCCTTCTTCGAGCTTCACAAAGGCGCCGTAGCCCATGATGTTGGTCACCTGGCCTCTTACACGGGTGCCCACCGGATATTTTTCATCCGCATGTTCCCACGGCGAAGCCTGTTTCTGCTTGAGCCCCAGGGCAATTTTCTCCCGGTCACGGTCCACGTTCAGGACCATCACTTCAATTTCCTGATCCAGCTTGACCATGTCCGTGGGATGGTTCACCCGGCCCCAGCTCATATCCGTAATGTGCAGCAGGCCGTCCACGCCGCCAAGGTCCACAAATGCGCCGAAGTCGGCGATGTTTTTGACCGTGCCGTGGCGAATCTGCCCGACGACAATTTCATCGAACAGTTTTTGCTTGGCTTCGGTGCGTTGACGTTCCAGGAGTTTGCGGCGGGAAATAACAATATTCCGACGTTCCAGATCAATCTTCAGAATTTCCGCTTCAATCACGCGACCTTTGAATTCGTCAATATCCGCGGGGCGGCGGATATCCACCTGCGATGCCGGCAGGAACACCGGGACGCCGATATCCACCAGCAGGCCGCCCTTGATTTTGCGGGTAACCTTGCCGGACACCGGGTCGCCTTCCTTTTTGGTGTTGACAATGTTTTCCCATCCGCGGATGCGATCCGCCTTGCGCTTGGAAATCTGCACCAGGCCGGATTCCGATTCCACCTGCTCCAGCAGCACTACGATTTCATCGCCGATTTCGACTTCTCCCGGCTCATCAAATTCGCGGGAAAGGGAAAGCACGCCTTCGCTCTTCAGGCCGATTTCCAGAATCACATCGTCGCCGCGGATATTGACCACCTTGCCGCTCAGCATGGCGCCATTGGTGAAGTTTTTACTGCTGCCTTCCAGCAGGGCATCCACGCCGGAGGCATCTAGGTCGGCAAAACTGGTTTCAAGTTGTCGGCCGAAGTTGGCATCATCCAGGCCAAGGTCTTTGAGAAGTGCGAAATTTACCATGGGGGTAGGAAAACCTTTCTCCGCGCCGTTTCAGCAAATAAAAGGTAAAAGGGGGTTGGACGGGCGAAAAAGTTCACGATGGACTCCGGCAGCCACAGGCAACACCGCCGTGACATGCCCCCGGGCCATTCGCTTGCCGGGCCGCATACCGGTCGTCAGCGTTTTACGCGATGAGGCGCAAAACATGTCGAACCAATTTGCGAATTGTTTAGCGTATCAGAAGCAACAGTCAGATTCAAGCATTTCAAATTTTCAGTAATGCGTAAAGCACAAGATGGCACGCCATGGTACGGCCGAACTCCCCACACCACCCCCTGAATTCCTGAGAAGGTTTATCATGACATATTCACGGATTTCCCATTCGCCAAAGATTCAAACGCTACCCGGTTTTCTTTCAGCCAGGCCATCAGTTTGCGAACGGCTTTGCCCCGATGGCTTATCACCGCCTTTTCCGCCAGTGTAAGTTCCGCCATGGTGCATCCGAGTTCGGGAATATAGAAATGCGGATCATAGCCGAAGCCATTGGTTCCGCGCGGCTCATCAATAATTATCCCTTCCACGCTGTCAACCATCACGGCCAGGTTGGCACGAGGCAAAGCCAACGCCGCTGCACAAACAAATTGCGCACGGCGGCCCGCGTGCGGCAACGCCTGCAATTCCCGCACAAGGCGGCGATTGTTCGCGGCATCGTCGCATGGCTCACCGGCATAGCGGGCGCTTAAGACACCGGGGGCGCCGTTTAACGCGTCCACACAAAGTCCGGAGTCATCCGCGATGGCCGGAAGGCCCGCGGCGCTCGCATAGCCGAAGGCTTTTTTCATGGCATTGCCGACAAAACCGGGTTGATCCTCCAGTATGGGGGCCATCGCAGGAAAATCCCGCAAACATTTCACCGCAAGGTCGCCAAGACCGGCGGTCGCAAGTTCATGGGAAATCTCCGCGACTTTGCCGGTGTTGGAGGTTGCAATGAGCAGTGTCACCATAACCATGACATTTACGGATATGCCGCAACTTGTCAACCGCCGTAACCGCGACGGGCAAACCTGCCAGCGGGTGAATATAGATCTGCGATCCCGAAGAACCGGAGTGCCCGGCCGGAATTGAGTTTCAAATTGAGCGGGCGGCGGGATAGCCGGCATGTGGCGGCTATTTAGCGTAGGCAATACCGGTTCTGTGCATCAGCGTCATACTTATATATGGATAAAACCACTCTACGCCAACGCAATCACGTAAATACCGCCATGACTTTGCGAATTTAAAAATAAAATTTGACTAATTTAACCCAACAAATTAAACTTCATATGCATGGCGCTCTATACGCCAAAATCAGCCATTCGGCTGGTTTGAAATTTTGTTAATTATCGCTCCGGCAGGCGAGAGTTAAAAAGGCATCCGAGAAGGTTATTGCGGTTTTTAGACTGCGCCTGTTTCGTTGTGCCCGGTTGAACTGGATTTTGGAGAGTGTTATGAAATCCAAGGCATTCAATTCCTCCTCCCTGCTGTTAGCCGCTGCATGTCTGGCGGCAGGCGCCTTCGCGGGCGTCCCAACGGCTGGCGCGGCCCTAACCCATAATTGGGTATTCGTAAATGGCACGCTGAACGACGCTGTCGCTGGCGGACCGACAGCCGGACTGTACAATGGCGCCACAATCACCGCGGGTACTGGCGTGAATTTGGCAACGGGCGGCGCAAGTGATAGTACCACCGCGTCATTTGTCTCGCTGGGAGGCTACGTGCTGCCGGCCAGCGGCAGTGTAACCGTTGAAGCTTACTTTACCCATTCCGGCGGCGGCATTGGTTACTTTACCAATGTATGGAACTTCAATAATGAAGCAAGCAGCCTGCCCGGCGGCCAAACCTCCGGCACAGACAATCCCGGGGCGACTACGGGCCAGTACTTCATGAATACCGCATCCGAACCCGCCCGCACCATTGGCAGCGGTCAGGCGACCCCGGGCGGATCAGCCATGGACTTGGCGACCGCGGGATATGACAGTGAACAACAATCCACGAATCCATCCGGCTCGGCTGTTTACCTGGATCAGAATGGCACGTATATGGTTTCAGCGGTGCTTGATGCCTCCGCCGGCACACTGACCTATTATCTCAACGGTGCGGCGCAAGTGCCGGTCACCCTTGCCTCGTCGCAGACGCTGGCGAATTTCAAAGATGTCAACAGCCTGATCGGTTTGTCCGCATTTGGCGGCGACCCGTCATTCAGGAACACCGTGTTCACGGATTTCCGCATTTACAATGATGCTCTAAGCGCGGCTCAAGTGACTGCGGATTATACAAATGGGGCCGCCGGCGTCACGGCGGAATCCACGGTTCCTGAACCCGCCACACTCGGCGCATTTGCCGTTGGAGCCGCCGGTCTGTTGCTGCTGCGACGCCGGGTCCGGGCCTGACCGGTAGTTTGCAGCGACGTGTCGCGGCACGGATAAATTCAAGTTTCCCGGGGCGTATGACAATATCGGTCATACGCCTTTTTTTTTGCATGGCAACCCGTGATTCCGCCGGCTCGAACCTCCGGCCGCAGTCAGTCCGGGTGTTGATTCGCCGGGCGATGAATCAAAACATCCAACGGCGTCACGACCGGGTTGGGCCGCGCCCCCTGCTCTATGACATGTTGAATCGCAATTTTAGCCAGCGTGCGGTGAATGCGGTCCCAGCGTGTTTTTTTACTGGCCATAAACGCCCGGAAATGCACGAGCGCGGCATAAAACACACGGTCCCGCAAGATGCCCATAGGCAAGGGATCCGCCGCGGCCGCAAGGTCATGGCCGGCGGAAAACTGCGACTGCACATTGGAACCGCATTCGGCAAGGTCGCGATCCAGCCGGCCGACGGCGCTGTTTCGCCAGCGGTTTTCCAGCCATCGGCGCAACCGCGGAATCGGACGGATAAATCGTGTATATAGATATACATCCATCGCCGATTCAGGATTTATCCCCGCCGACTGAAACTTTCCCGCCAGAAAATTCATCATCGATCGCGTCTGTCCCACCAGGGCGCGAACCGTACCCATCGCGGACATCAGCGGATGATCCGCCCGCACGGCGACGGTTTCATGAATCACCAGGTGGCGTACCACGCGTGCGGCATCTTCCACCTGCCCGGCGTTCAGCAGCAACATTGTCAGTTGCGTGTTGGCGGCCTGCGCCAAAATGGCGCGCCGCCGATTTTGTGCAGCCGACCCGCGCATGAACGCCATTTCATTGGCCATCGTCCAGACCGGG
The DNA here is from genome assembly GCA_021808485.1 of Planctomycetota bacterium. Lineage (GTDB taxonomy): Bacteria > Planctomycetota > Phycisphaerae > WQYP01 > WQYP01 > JAJYPG01. The sequence continues at coordinate 8,886 of JAKBBN010000068.1, forward strand.
GCCACCTGCACAAGATTACCGGTATCAATATTCCGCAGGTATTGCGACAGGGCGCGATGCGCCAGCGGAATGCCGACGTGGTAACGGAAACTGAGCGCAAAGACCCGCAATAACAACAATCGCCGGTAACCGCGGTTTTTAGCGGCGCCGGCGGCGGCAAGCATGTCCGCAGCCAGATTCATTCTTCGTGAAAGGGTATCACGAATGATATTGTCCTCACGGGCACCGAATATTTTACGAAACGTTTTCCAGTTCGCCGGCGAATAAACAGGACGCCAGCCGGGCGGGCCTATGACCGGTGAATGCGGCATCAATGACAAATCCGGCCAGAGCCGGGAAAGGTGAATCCGTTTGGGAAGCAAAGGGTTCGTAGCCTGCCAGCCAGCATCCGAAATGTAACGCCGCGGTCCGGCCGCGCCAGCCCGTAGGTGGCCGCAGATTCCAAGCGTACACAACCACACGGCAAGAAAACAGGCCGGCGCCGCCCGGTGACGCAAACGCCCCGCCTGACGCCGAAGGCATGCGGGTAGCCGCGGAAAAACACGCGGCGCACTAAGTACAGCAATAGTCCGGTCTGTCATGAATATCCACTTCCCGCTTCTGTTCCAAATAGCGGCCGTTAAATTTCCTGCATTTGAATATACGCTTCCATTTCTTCCAGGGAAATGGCGGACCGCACGGCCAGCAGCAGGATAATCAGGCTGAACACCGCGATCACCAGGAGATCACAGGGGAATCGCAGGTACCCCAAACCGCCGACCATGGAGGCTGAGCCAAACTTGGTAATCAGCCATAATCCGCCAAGATAGGGCAATACCCACCAGGTGTTCCGCCAATTCATCCGGCAGATTTGGGCCGGCGCCAACAGCAGGCGGTAAATCATGAAAACAACAAAGAACGCCGCCAGCAGCCCCATCAACCATGTATCGGTTTTCAGGCCCGCCCAGTAGATAATGATATTGGAAATGACAAACGTCAGCGGAGCCAGTACATTGGCCCATGGCAGTACAAACGGCCGCTTGGCCGCCCCCAGCGGCATTCGCCGGCGCAGCGAAAGCAGCACAATCGGACCGATGCCGTAGGACAGCAGCATGACCGACGAAATATAATCCACCATCTTTTTCCATGTGGGAAACGGCAGCAGAAAGAAAATGCCCACCGTAAAACTCAGCATACCCGCCGCCCATGGCACCGAATGCCGGTTCAATTTCTTCACCAGCGGATGAATAAACCCATCCTCACCCATGGCGTGAATTACCCGGGCCGATGTGGTGGTATAAATAAGAGCGGTCCCGCCGGGTGATACAATGGCATCGGCATATACCAACCACGCCAGCCAGCCCAGTCCCAGGCCCTCCGCCAGCGAGGCCAGCGGTCCGGCGCCCACCTTAAACGCGGCCACTGAACCCAGGCTGCTCCACCCGTATTTATGGATGGCCGCAGGATCAACCGCCAGCACAAACGCCAACTGCAGCAGCACGTAAAGTACCATACCGATCACCACAGACCCGATAACCGCCAGGGGAATATTGCGGTGCGGATTAGCGCTTTCCCCGGCAAGTTCCACCGCCTGGCGAAATCCCAGATAGCTGAACACCACGCCGGAGGTGGCGATGGCGGTGAACATGCCGCGAAAATCAACGGCAAACGATTTCGCCGGAATATGCAGGTTGGATGTATGCCTGACGGAAAGCAGCAGCGCTATGGAGCTTAACGCCAGAATTCCGATCTTCCACCAGCCCGCCGTATTGCTGATACGCAACGCCCACTTGATGCCGAAAAGGTTAATGACCGTGAAGAGGGCCAGCAGCACCACGGCCGCCGCGAGTCCGATGTGTGTCAGCACGCGCTGGCCGGCCGCAAGCTCAATCAGGTGCGGTATATGCCGCGGAAACCACGAGGTCGCTTTTGCCAGATAGGCACATAAATCGTCCACATAACGCAACACCGCGATTACTTCCACCGGCGCAATGGTGACATATCCCAGAAACAGAATCCAACTCCAGATTCTGGCCAGCAGGGATCCGTGGCTTAAATGTGGAAAATGCACCACGGCGCCGCTTCGTGGAAACATGGTGGCAAGTTCCGCGTACACCATTGCCAGCAGCAGGATGGATCCGCCTCCGATCAGCCAGGAAAAAATGCTGAGCGGTCCGGCGATTTGGGCCGCATTCTTCGGACCAAACAGCCAGCCGGAACCGATAATGCCGCCAAGGCTGGCGTAAAGCAGCCCGATGAGGCCTGCTTCGCGCCGCAGTTTTGGTGCCCGTTCCGCGGACTGTGTCATCATGAACGCCCTTCGTTGATCGGCTGCCGGATGCGGGTAAAAAGAAATCAGCATCACCCGCAGCCCGGTGGTTACCCGGACAGGCTTCTAGTGTAACCGGACTTTGTGCCGTGTCATCAGCCGCGGTCGACACCTTAAAAAAAAAGGGCGGCGGTTTTCCAAGGCCCGCCGCCCAATAAGATCAACTAGATGGATTGTAAGCCTGTTCGGCTGTCATCAGAACTGGTAAATGGCATCCATTCCCAAAGTGGTCTGGTAGTGTTTGCCGTTGAAGTACGAATGATCACACAGGTCTTCACGCAGTTCCGGGCGGAATTCCAGGTGCTTGCCCAGATTGCTGTCCGGCATCGGGGTAATGGTGAGGCCCGCGGTCAAATCGCCGACCACTGTGGAACCGCCGGCGGCGGACGGGTCAAGAGCCAAGCCGACCGTGCCGTTGCCGTCATCATAATAAACTTCTTCACGGGTATTAAACGTGAGGTAGCTGTTAATGACGTAGCTCTGGTAGAACGCACCGGCATACCAGTTGGCGTCGGAAGAGGTTCCGCCAACAACACCGGGAGATACGACACCGAGTTGCGACCCACCGGCATCAAAACCCCAATCCAGATCCGCAACCAGTGTCAGGTTGTTGTTAAGAATCGGCGGGGTATAGGTGCCAATAATGTCCAGCACGGAACGGTCGTACTGATTGTTACCATAGACCGGCGAAGTGATACCGCCGGGGCCTGTGCTATAGGCCTGATCATTGGGTCCGTAAATGTAGTTGACCACCAGGGACATGTTGGATGCCGGAGTGTAATCCACTTCCGCCATCACATTCACGCCGTTGATGTTCGAACGCGTGCTCTGGTTCCAGGGTTGAACCACGCCGGCCCAGAATGACCAGGTGCTGTTAAGCATGTAATCCGCCATGACGCCCGTATTGGTAAACGGAATCGCATAGCCGAATTCATAGGTATGGCTGTAGAAATAGTTGGTAGTCGGATTGATGGTTTCTTCACCCAGCAGGGTGACGAATTTACCAACGCGAACTTTCAAACCGCTTTCCTTGCCGATCGGGATGCCGAACGACACATACAGCTGTTCCGGATCAAATTGATATTTCGGATACGGAGCGCCATTGTTGCCAACCTGGGCGTTATTGGCCCAGCTATGGTAAAAGTTCAGCCCGTTGGAATGGATCAGGCCAGCATCATAACCATAAAGGAATTCAACCTTGCCGCCGATGCCCCATCCCGCTTTGCGGAAGTTCGAGTCGGTAAGGTTAATGGAGCGGGATACCGCCAAATCTAGCTGATCCATCTGAATGTTGTTGCCGCCTTCGGTGTCAAACACGCGGCCGGGAATCGGATGGTGCTGGCCGGAAAGATTGGCGGTGTAGCCAACTTCAATGTAGCCGTAGATATCAAATCCGGCATTGGAAATATCCTGCCCAAGCGAATTCTTGCCGGCGGGAACTTTGTCCAAGCTGTACATCAACAACGGGTTGGTGTCCACCGGCGTGGAATCCAGCGAAGCAGTGCTGGAAGATGCTGATGTGGCCGCGCAGGACAAACCGGCCGTCGCCATGATGGCAGCGGCGGCCAACAGCGTGCTCAACGAGCGTTTTACCATGAGACTTCTCCTAAAAAGAGGACAGTAATGCACCATTACTCTTGGTGCCGTTAAAGCAAACTCTGTGCCATGCCGCAAATTTGGGCGGCTGCAACCACGGTATGCGGATTTTTTACCAACCCGCTGCCGAATTCGGCCGTTTTCTTTCACCCTGCCGCCAAAAGACCAACTCTTTTGGAAGCATAGGGATGCGCAATGCCCATTTACTGGGCAAGGCCGGCCGTCTCTCTTCAACCCCATTTCCCCTCCCCCACACTGTAAACAGTCCCGTTATTCCGCGGACGCGACGCCAAAAATCATTCCCGGCATCGCCACGGTAAACCGGACGTTTCAATAGTTCCACCCAACACTTACGCCAACAACGGTTGCCTCATGGTGGCTGCCCGTCGGCTGGGAATAGCGACTCCCGGCAAATACCTCGTCGACAAAACCTCCGGCTGTAAAATTACCGTAGGTAGCCGGTATTCCTAAAAGCGAATTAACAGGGTACTGCGCGGCCACGCCGACAGTTGTTCCAAGATACCCATCCCGATAGCTCGTCTGGTTTACATCCAAGCGTTTTTCATTTTGAATCGCCGACACGCTGACATACGGATTTACAATCAATCCGCCGGTATTTGGCACGGTAAAGGTGGGGCTTATGCCCGCTTCGTAATATTCGCCGGAACCAGAGGTGTAATAGGCCCTGTTAAAATCATAGCCAACATAAACATATGGATTTAGTGCAATATTATGCAGGAAGCTTTGTGTGTTAAGAGTAAACTTAACATATGCTTCCTGGGCATCCATCGGACCGCGGCCGCCTTCCACGGCCTGCGCTCCGGCGGTGGAGCTCCAGCTGTTCACCGGCGTAATGAAATTTGTATAGCCCGCTTCCAAGCCGATCAACTTCATCAGCTCGTAATGATAGGCGATGGTGAGGTCCACTTCGGTAAAATCACTGGACGGTACATAATTGGAAAAAGCGGCCCCATTGCGCACGCCCGCAGTCCCCTGCTGCAGTGCGTCCAGATAGGGCTTACGCACGTTATACGAATAATCACCGAAGAATTTCAGGTAAATATCGCCGAACTTCTGCAAACTAATATCCAGCTTGCTTTTGTTCATGATATTCAGCCGGTTCGGAGCCACGTCCCGATAGCGAAACCAATAATCGTTGGCATAACTGAACGTGGTTGAAAAATGAAACATACTGTTTGATTGACTGCTGGCCTGGGGGTTTGATAACAGGGGATTGGCGGCCAAATTCGAAATATCATCCAAGGAGGCGATCGGTTTGGATAGAAATCCGGTCGTGGCGGCGTACACGCCCGCACATTCCGCCGTCAGGGCTAGAATCGCCGCGATGCCAACCGCACAGGCTATGCCGCCCTTCAAGTTGATGCGTACCTGACCCATAGACCTTCCTGAAACACCATGGTTCAGCGACCAAGCTGACCAAATGTCGCCAAACTCCGGTTTCACGACTTTCTGACTAACCAAAAATCCGGTTATCAGACCATACGGCATTCACCGCCACCGGTTCGTGAAAACAAAAACCGCCAAACTACCAAGGCCGGTTTTATCGCCCGCGTCCATCGGGCTTTCCGTAAAAAAGTCGGAGCCTGCAAACAACTCGGCTCAGCAATGGTTGGCGGAAAAATCCCCAAGCCATCGCTATTCATGCAGCGAATGTGCGGCAGGTGGCTTAAACCACCAACTGCACGCAGAGCCGATAAAAACATTATCGGCTCTATGCTGAAAAAGGGAGCAATAAAAGCAGCCTCCATCTTTCAGCTATTCTGCGGAATTCTAATAACTGGCGCTAAGAATGCAAGTGATTATCGGCAGTAAATTGTTAAGATTTCGCAATAACGTATAATATTATACGTTATACATTATAAAACAATCCCTATAAAGTATATTTTTTATTTTTAAGTGAATAATTTAGACTTGTATGCACTGGAAAAGGCATTACATTAAAAATACCGCAGCGGCGACCACCGTCGTCCATAACCCGTTCTTGTCCCCCTCCGCAGTCTGCACAATATTACGCGTTCGCACCACGTTGCCGCTCATGCGATAAATTTCCTTGCGCTCGTCATAATTGCGTTGCGGATCAAATTCAATCCCCAGCGTCATGGCCAGCATTGTCGCCGCCATATCTTCCACATAGTCTCCGGTGCGCTCTTCCGTCAGACCATAACCCGTATGCCGCGCAATATAGCCGTATTGATCCCGTATGGGCATGGCCACGCCAATACCGGAACTCAGCAGACGATTCGGCTCATCGCTGCTGGACTCGCTGATCACACCAAACGCCACTTGGCCGGGAATGAGCCGGCGAATACCTTCCGTGACGGTGATGATTTTACAACGGGCCGGAAGGATTCCGGACACCTGCACCAGATTAAATTTTTCAATACCGGCGTGCCGCAGTGCAAGTTCCGCGGATTGTGCCTTATAGCGGTGACGCCCCACACCTTTTGTGAAAAAAACGCGTGTGGGTATGGGTGCGGTCCATTCATGCGGCATGTTTACGGCCTCCGGAATCCCGCCGGCAGCGGGGAAAAAAGCGGCAATGCGACCGCGGAAAATAAATAACTATCGGCCCGATCCTGCGGTGACTGCCTCAAGGAGTCCGGCCCGGTAATAGCCGGACAGTGCGGCAGTATAAGGCACAGGCCGGGAACTCGCACGCCTCCACGCCACCCGGGCGGGCATGAATCCGCGGAAAAACGCCGGTATTAACGCCGGCGGAGCGCGGCGCCGCAACCGGGCCGGCAATCGAATTACCGCTTGAAATTCACGCCTGCCCGCGGCCGAAACTTTTCCTGGTTTTCCCCCGGCGGACGATCAACCCGTTGACTCATTGCATACGCTGCGGAAGGGAAATATTGCGGCCGCCGTCATCGGGATCAAACAGGTGGCAATGATCCAGCGAAATATGCAGTGTTAATGGATCGGTCGGTTTAATTTGTCCGGCATGGGCGGAATCGGTTCGGCATGCAAAGCGATCCTGTCCGCCAAGGGCAAAATGCACGTCCACTTTGTCTCCGAGCGGCTCAATGACGCCGGTGCGCACCTGCAGGCTGTTTAGTTCACCGGAAAACCGGCCGGTATTCTCCGGGGAAAGCGCCTCCGGCCGCACGCCCAATACCAGCGGCCGCTGGGCATCGCCGGCGCAGGCGGCAAGGCGCGGCGGCAGCCGCAATTGCTGACACGGCGAATTCGGCGGACTGATGATGAAATCCGCACCGTTTTTTAAACAGCCGGTAAAAAAATTCATCGGCGGCGTGCCCACAAAACCGGCCACAAACATATTCACCGGGCGTTCGTAGACCTCCAAAGGCGGGGCACACTGTTGAATCACGCCGTCTTTCATCACCACAATTCGGTCGCCGAGGGTCATCGCCTCTTCCTGATCATGGGTGACATAAATGGTGGTGGTATTGAGGCGCAGATGCAACCGTTTAATTTCCGCGCGCGTTTCCACCCGCAGTTTGGCATCCAGGTTGGAAAGGGGTTCATCGAACAGGAAGGCTTTGGGATTTCGCACAATCGCGCGTCCCACCGCGACACGTTGGCGCTGCCCGCCGGAAAGAGCCTTGGGCCGCCGGTCAAGATAATCCGTCAGGCCGAGGATAGCGGCGGCTTCGCGCACGCGCTGGTCAATCTGCCGGCGGGAAAGCTTAAGTTCGCGCCGCCGCATCTGCAGGGAAAAGGCCATATTTTTGTACACGCTCATATGCGGATACAAAGCATAATTTTGAAACACCATCGCAATGTCGCGGTCTTTGGGCGCCACGGCATTCACGACGCGTCCATCGATAGCCAGCGTGCCGGAGGAAATTTCCTCCAATCCGGCCACCATGCGGAGGGTGGTGGTTTTACCGCATCCGGACGGCCCGACCAGCACGATAAATTCCCGATCCTGAATATCCAGTGAAATATTACGAACGGCATGCACACCGTCCGGATAGACCTTGGATACATTGTGCAGGACCACCGTTGCCATGAACACCCTTCCCGATGCAACCAATCTGATTCAGGCCCAAATCATCCCCCGGCGCACCGCTAAACGCAAGCCATCAGGTTAGGCGCGCCGGCGGCATTCGGGATCCGCCTGCCACCGGGGATTTCCGCAAGTGGCTCGATACCTAAAACGTCTGGGATACTTCAGGATGCCATCAATATGACCCGGTTGAGGGTATGGTCACAACAGGGGTTGGATTTCTTCCGGCGGCTGTGGTGGAGTCTGATGGAACACTTGCCTGCCGACGGGGAATGTGAGCAGCGTCCTGCGCCCCTAAAATGACGCCAGTGTTTCGTATAAACATTCGGTATAGAAAAAAATCGGAAGTTACATGAAGAAAAAGCGATCCAGTGAAGAACAGATGGTATCAATACTGCGAGAAATAGATGCCGGGGATAATACGGTCGTCTATTCGTGTCGAGCGCACGGGATCGGCGCCCTAACGTTTTACGCCTGACAGCGGGAATTCGGGTTAATTTGCCTACACGGGTTATTGGCGGACGTTTCCTGGTAATATGAATCTGGAATTTGTACAGGAGCGTGCCCAATGGTATCTCGCAAACTTCTTGCCGGCCCCCCCGGGGCGGCCGTATTGCCGGCAACCTTTGAGGTAGTATTCGGAGGTGGGGGCTGAGATCCAATACATGACGAGGCGTTGAATCAAAAAAGGGATATCAATGAGCTACGATAAAACAAAGTCGCCGGCATTTGCGTTACTGGCCGTCGCGTTGCTCGTGCTGGAGGTGATTATCGGCCATTTCCTGCGAAGAGGCGGTACGGAGGGCCCGTTTCATGTCAGACCCTACAGCAGTCGTCCGCACGGCAGCCCGAAACCGGGTTGCTATGCGATGCGAATTGGTCGCGGACGCAATTCAGTTTTTATAATTGCCACCGAGAATCCGCGTACCGGCGTACTCAACAAATTGCAGGTGGATCAGGACTCCTTGCCCGTCCGCAGCCGCACGTTCACTCTGTTTTACGACCGCAAGGGGCTTTACGGCGTACCCGATGTGATGCTGTTTACCGGCAGGCTCAGCAGTCAACATGGGTGGACCGACGTTGGGATGCGTGGGCGATTCCTGGTCAAATTCTTCAGACACGGCGATACAAACGTGATAAAGACCTGGTTGGGCGGGAAATGGGTTTCGGGGTATTCCGTGCGCAGCGACGGAACAATTGAATACCAAGGGACCACATACCGGTATGATAAAAAGAGCGGAAATTGGCAGCCCACCGGCACTAACCTTTCGCCTGAACACAGGGGAAATGGCGGCACCCGTCAGTTCGACGGTCGGGTGCGGAAATGACGGAATGCGAGCAAAATGCGCCGGCTGATCAGGCCCGGCGGATTGCGAGGGGCGAGCACGACTGGCTCCCAGTGACATCGGGTATTCGAATAACGCCCCAGCCAGCCGAAGGTGCGTTCCACCAGCCAGCGTTTGGGCAGGACTTTGAATCCTTTTATATCATCCGATCGCTTCACGATCTCCAGGGTCCAGTT
>JAKBBN010000069.1 GCA_021808485.1 Planctomycetota bacterium
CTTTAGTGCCGTTGAATCGACCTCATCGCGCGTACCATGGCAAGCTTAGCCGCCGGAACCGCGGCGAGCCGGTCAATGACCGAAATGCTGCAGAAGCTTTTCAATCGGCGGTTGCTGCGGATCAATCGAAAGGCTCTTGAGCCATAAATTCAAGGCACGGGTTTTCAGATCGGTCTGTGAATTGTCTTTAAGATAACCAGCCATATCCACCACTCCCAGTCCATTGATGGCGGGTGTGTAGTTTGGATATTTTTTCAGGGCGCTGTTGTAGGCCGCGGTTGCAGCCTGCAGATTGCCCAGGCGGTACTCGCAATAGCCGGTTCGCTCGTCTATTGCCGGGGATGCGGCCAGTTTCGCCCCGGTCGCCAGAACGTGCAGGGCCGTACTGAATCTTTTTTCGCTGATGTAGACCCCCGCAAGGTTGAGATAAATCGCCGATTGATGCGGCTGGAGTTCCAAGCTTTGTTTGTAGTAATTGATGGCATGGCGGCGGTACCCCGGATCGCTTGCGGAAGCCTGGGCGTAAATAGCGCCGATATTTACCCATGTGGAAAAGGAATTGCTTCCCTCGGCAATTGCACGCTTGCCATAAATTAAGCCCAAAAATGGCTTATTATCCTGAGCGTAGGCAACGGCAAGGTTGACCGCTGTTTTGGCGCTCTTCGGCCTGATTTCCAACGCATGCTGGTAGGCGTCAATCGATCGGACAATTTGCCCCAGTTGCTGGCGTGTAATTCCCAGAAAATAGAAATTGTGAAAACTCCACGGGTTCAGGTCTGCCGCGTTTTGATAGCTGGCTACCGCCTGATGGTAATCACCCTTTTTCATGTAAAGGTCGCCAAGCTTTTGAAAGGCAAGTTCCAATTTCGGGTTCTTCGCAATGGCGGCATTAAGTTCGGCAATTGCGCGGTTGTTGTGGTTGGCCTGAGCGTCCAACTGACCGCGAATGTACGAATGCAGGCCATTTTTTTCGCCGCAGCCGCCAAGTAGAACAACCGATCCGATTGCCAGCAGGGATCCACACACCAGTTTTTTCATAATCATAACACTTGTTCCTCTGTGGTCTTATAAATCGGCTGCCGGGCAAGCACACCATTAGCGATTCTCCGCAGATGCGCGAAAATCATTCCGTCAAATCTATCCTTATTTGCGAAAAATGCCCACCGTCATTAAGAGCTATAGCTGTAGTGTGAACATTGCTATAGAAAATTGCCATTAAAAACGGCAAGCATACCGGTTCTTAACCATTCTGGATGAGGCCGAAATAGTTCCCAATATCGACCGGTATAAAGTCTCATAACCGACAACCGGCGCGACCATCCCGGACATCAGAGCTGATGTTCGGCAATAACGGTTGCCGTCGGCCAGGAATTTGGTAAAGGCTCAATCAGGGCGTAACTGGTGTCGCCGACAGCGTAACCGGCCGATCCAGCAACAGCACGCGTTCGGTGGCATCTCCAGCCTGATACCAATCCGTGGTCATGGTCCGTGAAATGCGGTTGGCATTCTGGCCGGGGGTGTCCGTAAGGGTTTGGCAGCCGGACAGCGCCGGTAAAGCCAAGGATACAAACGCCAGCAATCCAACAGTTGTGAGACGCTTCATGAATGCCTCCAAAAGGAAAATTCCGCCAAGCGGTTCAGCAAAGCTCTATTGGTATCCGCAGGCTCACTGCCTGTCAAATCCACCGGAGCATAACTCCTTTAATTATGCCGCCCAGTGCATACTTCCACAAGCCTGTTGATCCGCCGGTAAGAACCGATGCGGGGCGGTCGACGTCCGGATCTCCGCGTGGGCGAACCGCGTGACTTTTTGGTGATGGGAGGCCGCCGGCGGCAAATGCGCTTTCGGACCGCAGCTTAAGCGTCCGGGTAGCTGTACCGCTTCGGAGGCTTAATTTGCCGCGGCGGACCGGGCCGCCTTCACGCGGGCCATGATATTTCGCGTAACAAACAATCCCACAGTGCCGGCAACAAGCCCGCACGCAATTCCACCTACAATCATCGGCGCCAGGAAAGTGCGCAGCATTTGCAGGGCGCTGACGTGCCGCCAGTCCAAAGAGGCCAGCGACAGGCCATGCCCATGCAATAGCCACGATCCGGCCTCCACGCTCAGCAGAATGCAAAACGGCGTAAGCGGCGGAATGGAGATTTGCGATGCCAGCACTGTAACCGCAACGTTCAGATGCAGCCTGCGGGCTACGTACACAGCCAGCAACGTCTGAAGTCCGTATGCCGGGAAAAAGCCGATCAAAAGGCCGACACCCACCGCCGTGGGCAGCCGACTGTCCTTCAAATTTGCCGTAAATAAACCGCGTATCAAGGACTTCCACACATGCCGGTTATGCCATGCAAGATATGCTGGAGATGAAACGCCGGTGTCCGTTGATCCGGTCGGTTTCGGGCGGCATTTTGGACACGGTATCGGCAGCAACCGCCGAATAACCAGCAGCACATTAAGGCGCACACCGCGGACGGTATCGCGGAATGGACGGAAATGCGTGATGCGTTCCGTCGGCGAAAAGTAAAGACACGTAATGGGTGTGGAGCGGATCGCCATGCCCGCCCAGGCATGACGCGCCAACGTTTCACTTTCAAAATCAAATCGCTTAAACCAATGGCTTCCCAGTTGAAGCGTACTGGCCAGCGGATAAACGCGCAAACCGCATTGACTGTCCGGCACATCCTGCCCGGTTTGCAGCCATAGCCAGAATCGCGAAAGATCCCGCCCTTTTTTGCTGCTTGCTGGAACTGCGTGATCGTCCATTTGCCGGTCACCGATAATCAGGTCTTGGGGAAACAGCCGGGAAACCTGCATGACCCGCATCATGTCCGCAATCAGGTGCTGGCCGTCCGCATCGGTGGTTAAAGCATGGGTGCAGTCCGCCGCCGCCGCGGCCCGAAACCCGGCAAGCAGTGCGGCCCCTTTTCCGCGGTTGCGCGGCAATGTGATAATGTGCAGCCGTGCCGCGGCTGTCGGGCAGTGTTCCTGAAGTTCATGGGCGGTATTCACCAGAGTCTGACCGGTTTGATCCGTGCTGCCGTCGTTCACCACAATCAGGCGCGCATCCACAAACTTTCCGGCGATAGCCCGTACCACATCACCTACCGTGCCACCATGATTGTACACCGGAACGATGATGGCAAACCGCATCGGCGGGAGGGCGGTTGCCCGCGGCATTTCGGCATTCATGTTCGCCTTGGCAGGCGCCGGGCCGGCCAAGGAAATGGAGGACTGCGAAAGTGATTCATGATTTAACAGTCTCATAACCGGGGCATAACTCCAACCTAACACGGCAGGGGCGGCGAATCATGAGAGTCCGTGACTTTCCGTCTGCCGAATTACGATTTATGACCTCAAGCCGCTCCCGGCGATTCGCAATGCACCATGTTTCATCAACCCGGTTGATTGCGCAAACCGCCGGAGCGCCTCCGCTGCATATAGTTTAACCGCTTGCTGCGGGATTAAACAGCCGGTACCGATGTCATCACGTTCTCGGATTTTTCACCGATATTCGCCGATCTTCCCGCCGTTTGCATATCTCCCGGTCCATTGGCCCGTTCCCATGACGCGGCATTGCTCCGGCAGCGGCAAAAAGCTGTACAATGGCCCGCCATGGAAGCAGCGCGAATTCAAAAAATACTGGCTTTTACGGCAATCGTTGCCGCCCTGGCCGCAGGCTCCGGCCTTGCGCTGGCCATGACGGCCTGCCGCTGGACCATCGGCGGGTCGCGCAGCCCATTGGGCCAAAATGCCTTTTTATACACCAACGAGGCCATAACCTTCGCTTTATTCCTGGTGATTCCGTGCATGTTCGCCGCAAAACGAACGGATGCGGGCCGTACGCCGGCGACTCGATTTCCGACAAGAATTCATGCAATTTGGCCGGTGGCGGCCGCCGTTGCGGCGCTGCCGGCGTTCTGCTGGGCGGCCTGGCTTTCTAACCTAGCGATAGCCGCTGTGATGCCCATGCTGTGGTTTCAAGTGGTGATGCTGCTGTTTGCCGCTGGAATGGCATTTTATCTTTCCCGCGGCCCGGTCGGCCGCCAGGTTGCCGTTCTCTCCATCGCGACCGGGCTGATGATGGGCGGCCCCATGCTGCTGTATCTACAGGGGGAATTTTTGCCCGGGCATTTCAGCAAATGGTCGGCGGCGGTTCCCGGCTTTGATGTATTCTCGCTTTCCGCCGCAGCGCCTCCGGAAGGTTTGGCCGCCGCTGAAATGTTGTATCTGCTGGCGACAGTGGTATTGGTACTGGCGGGGGTGTTATCGCCGATTGACGGCAATTCATCCGCGACTGGACAGCGCGGTGAAATCGCCGCACCGGATCCGCGCTGAGCGAATATTGATCAGATGCCTGATGCCCGCGGATTTACAAATAAATTATCATGGCCCGGAATGATCTGGTCGGCAATTTCGTATACTTCCGCCATGGATTGCGTCGCCTTCTGTACGTCAAACGAATCCTGAAACACCTGGCCCTTGGTGAAATGCCCGCATGTTGGAACGGCGTCTCCGGCGATCAATATGGTGCTTGTCGGTTGACTGATCAACAGACCGCATTGCCCCGGTGTATAACCCGGCAGGGGAAACAGGCTCACATCCTCAATGATCTCATCCGGCGCGGGCTGCACATGTTCCAGAAGTTTCATCTCATCGGCAAGCACTTGTGCATCCACCCCGGCGGCTTCATCCGCATAACGCCGCGCTTCATTCAGGGCGTTGCCTGCCGCCGCTATTTCATCCGCGTGCATCAGCCATTGCGCCTTATCGAACAGCGGCAGCGCCCGGCGGTGCGCGGGCCGCCAGTTGGTGAGAAAAACATGTGTAATGGCGGAGGCCTTCAGCCCCGTCCTCTCAAAAATGCGGGCTTCCAAAGCGACCGCGGGCAGCGCCGGGTCCGTCAGGATTACCGCATTTTCAGTCTTAATGAGAGTGGTGGTGGCGTGGCTGGTCCGTACCGGAACTTTTTCTCCCCATATCGCATTTTTCGCCAAAGCACCGATACTGATGACAATTACTTCCATCTGCCGCAGACTTCCTTTCGTTTTCACGTGACGAGCCGGCCGGTCCTCCACCGGCACGTTGACCGGACTTTTAATCCGAAAGGCCCGTGGCGTCAACCGCAAGCTCCTCCAGCAGGCGCCGCGGCACGCCAATATCCCCGATTGAACATTGCCCGACATACCCGATCGCCGCGGCCTTGGCAAAGCCTATTTTCATGCCGCAAAAGCTTACCGTATGTGCCGCCCGCACGGCAATTCCCAGCGGTTGACCGGTATCGCAATCCAAACCGCTGGGAATATCCGCCGAAATGACGCGACGGCCGGAATCATTTACCCGTGCAATGGCATGGGCAATGTCGCCCGTCACCGGTCTTTTTAAGCCGGTTCCGAATATGGCATCAATAATCGCGTCATCGACATGGCTTTTTTCAAGCCAGGATTCAAGATGGTTCATCGCCGCTGTTTCATGGACCACCATTGCCATGCGGCGGATGGTGTGCAGTTGCCCGGCGGGGGAGCCGACTATCTGTTGTCCCGGCGTCAACAGAATCACTTCCACCGGATGGCCGATATTTGCCAGGTGGCGAGCCGCCACAAGTCCGTCGCCGCCGTTATTTCCGCCGCCGGCGAGCACCAGAATCCGTGATCCGGCATGACAATACGCGCGGGTAACTTCCGCCAAATTCCGGCCCGCATTTTCCATCAGCACCTGCACGCAAAGGCCGTATTCCGTCTCCGCACGCTGATCAACAGCCTGCAGGGCCTGGCGCGAAAACCAGAGTGGCGCGGCGGCAACCGGTTCCATTTATTCCACTCCTGCATGAATCAGACATCCGCCGGCACAGGTTGCAATTTTGATTGCAAATACCTGCCGGTATGGCTTTGCGGATTGGCGGCAATTGTTTCCGGTGTTCCCGCCGCAACAATCGTTCCACCGCCGGAGCCGCCCTCCGGTCCCAGATCGATGATCCAATCCGCGCATTTTATCACATCCAGATTATGTTCAATAACCACCACGCTGTGCCCCGCATCCGTCAGGCGGTTGAGCACATTCAGCAGGTTATGTATGTCCGCGAAGTGCAGGCCGGTTGTCGGTTCATCCAGCACATACAGCGTGTGTGCGGTGGCCGGTTTGCCCAATTCCGTAGCTAATTTTACCCGCTGGGCCTCGCCGCCGGAAAGCGTGGTACTCGACTGGCCCAGTTGAACATAGGATAATCCCACGTCATTCAATGCTTGCAGCAGAGATCGAATGTTGGAAAAACTGTCAAAGAAGGCCAGCGCCTCTTCAATCCGCATGTTCAGCACATCCGCGATTGATTTGCCGCGGTATTTGACTTCCAGCGTCTCGCGGTTGTATCGCGTGCCCCGGCATTCTTCGCAGGTCACAAATACATCCGGTAGGAAGTGCATTTCAATGCGCTTTGTGCCCTGCCCCTGGCAGGCTTCGCACCGGCCGCCTTTCACATTAAAACTGAACCGGCCCAGTTGATAGCCGCGCATGCGGGCTTCGCGCGTTTTTGCGTACAACTGTCGGATCAGATCAAAGACGCCGGTATAAGTAGCCGGATTGCTGCGCGGCGTCCGGCCGATCGGCGACTGGTCGATTTCAATGACCTTGTCAATGTGCGCCAGCCCATTGATCCGGCGGTGCTTTCCGGGGTGATCCTTGCCGCCGTATAGCGAGCGCTTCAGTGCCTTAAGCAGTATATGGTTGACCAGCGATGATTTTCCCGATCCGGATACACCTGTAACACAGGTCATCACGCCCAGTGGAAATTTCACGTTGATGTTTTTCAAATTGTTTTCGGCTGCCCCAAGAATTTCGAGGCAACGGTCATGGTCCACCTCGCGGCGTTTGGACGGCGGCAGGATGCGGCATTCGCCGGTCAGATATTTGGCGGTAATGCTTGCACCGGAATTCAGCACCTCCTCCACTGTTCCCTGCGCCATGATCTGCCCGCCGTGCGCGCCCGCCCCGGGGCCTACATCCACCAGCCAGTCCGCGGCGCGAATGGTGTCCTCATCATGTTCCACCACGATGGTCGTATTGCCTATATCGGTTAAATGGCGCAGCGTTGCGATCAGCCGGTCATTGTCGCGCTGGTGCAGGCCGATCGTCGGCTCATCCAGCACGTAGCATACGCCCACCAGGCCGGAACCCACCTGCGTGGCCAGCCGGATACGCTGCGCTTCGCCTCCGGAAAGCGTGCCCGTCTGCCGGTCCAGCGTCAAATACCCCAGTCCCACATTATTCATGAAGCCCAGCCGCGAACGGATTTCCTTTACCACCGGCGCCGCGATTAACTCCTGCTCGCCGGTGAACTGCATTGATTGAAAAAGATCCAGAGCGGCGGCAATGGTCATGGCGGTGAGCTCCCGTATGTTCCGCCCGCCTATTTTCACCGCCAGCGCCTGCGGTTTGAGCCGGTCGCCGCGGCACTTTTCGCAGGGCTGTTCGCTGAGGTATTGATGCAGCCTTGTTTTCACAAATTCGCTGTCCGTGGTTTCCCAGCGCCGCTGCAAATTGGGGATCACGCCTTCAAAGGCCCGCCCGTATTTCGCTTCATCCCGGTCCGTGGTGCCCCGCATAAGTATGTTCCGAATGCCCTTGGCAAGGGCGTCAAAACGCGTGTCGGCGGATATGTCAAACGCCTCGCAGAAGTTCCGCAGCATGCGTTTGTAATAGATGTTCATCCGCCGGCCGTTGCGGCCGAACGGCTCAATCGCCCCTTCATCCAGTGAAAGCGATTTATCCGGAACGATCAGGTCTTCATCCAGTTCCAGTATATTTCCCAGGCCGTCGCATTCACTGCACGCCCCGTACGGACTGTTGAACGAAAACAGCCGCGGCGACAGTTCTTCCAATGAGCTTTCCGGATGCCGGGCACAGGCATATTTCGCGGAGAACGGCCGGTCAATCCATTTGCCGTCCTCTTCCGAACAGATGCAGACCAGCCCGTCCGCCAGCCGCAACGCCAGTTCCATGGAATCCGCAAGCCGGCCCCGAATATCCGGCCCGATGGCCAGTCGGTCCACTACGGCTTCAATGGTGTGTTTGAGGTTTTTATCCATGGACGGGGCGGATTTTATTTCCATCACCTGCCCGTCAATACGGCAGCGCACGAAACCCTGACGCGTCATGGCTTCGAGTACTTCCTTATGCGTGCCCTTTTGTCCGCGTACCAGCGGGGAAAGAATCATCAGTCGGCGGCCGGCAGGCCATTGCATCAGCGTGTCGACGATTTGCGAGGCGCTTTGCGCGGCAATCGGATCTCCGCAGACCCAGCAATGCGGCCTGCCCACACGCGCAAACAGTACACGCAGATAGTCATATATTTCCGTGGTGGTGGCCACGGTGGACCGCGGATTGCTTGACCCGGTGCGCTGTTCAATGGCGATCGTCGGCGGCAGTCCCTCTATTTCCTCACAGTCCGGCTTCTGCATCTGTCCAAGGAATTGCCGCGCGTATGCCGACAGCGACTCCACATATTTGCGCTGCCCTTCGGCATAAATCGTATCAAATGCAAGCGAGCTCTTTCCGGAACCGCTCAATCCTGTAATGACCACCAGGCGGTCGCGGGGAATGCTCAAGGATATATTCTTTAGATTATGCTCCCGTGCGCCTGCGATTCGAATCTCTTTTAACGCCATTCCCGGCTCCGTTACAGCTTGGCCTGTCGGAGTGACTTACCGGCTCACTCCGGAATCCAACATTGTAGCGCGCCGCCGCCAGCGCGGCCAATAGCCGCGCCCATGACGGGAACTGAAACCGGACGGCCGGTCGGATGCCGGGATGAATGCCCGGCCCGGGAACAAGGCAAATTCCGCTCAAATATCCGGTGAATTGCGCTTATTCCCGCCTTACGCCGCAGGTTGCCGCTCCGGGGCCGGACCATGGTTTGTCCGCGGTTTTACGCTGGCCAGATAGGTGTACATTACCGGAATCACATAAAGCGAGAACAGACAGCCGATGGAAAGTCCCGTGGCGATCATCAACCCCATGTCAAACCGGCTTACCGCACCGGGACCCGCGGCCACCAGCAGCGGCACCACGCCGAACACCATGGCGCCGGTAGTCATTAGAATCGGCCGCAGCCGAACGCTGGAGGCTTTGATCACGGCCGCTCTGCGGTCCAGTCCCTCTTCTTCCTGGACGCGGTTGGCGAACTCCACAATCAAAATGCCCTGCTTGGTAATCAGGCCGATGAGCGTAATCAGGCCGACCTGCGTGTAAATGTTGAGCGTCGCGGCTCCCAAAAAGAGAAATGTGATGGCGCCGAAGATGGACATCGGCACGGTGAACATCACAATCAACGGGTCGCGGAAGCTCTCAAATTGCGCCGCCATCAGCAAAAATATCATCACAACCGCCAGAATAAAGGTAAGGTAAATGCCGCTACCCTGCTGAATGAACTGGCGTGAGCCGGCCGCATAATCGACGCCATAACCGGTGGGCGCGATTTTCTGCTTTTCCTTTTTGAAAAAATCCAGCGCCTGACCCAGGCTTATCCCCGGTTTGGGCAGCGCCTGAACCGTGACGGCATTCTGCTGCTGAAATTGCGGCAGAAATTCTGGGCGCACAACATGTGCCACGGAAATAAAGGTGGACAGCGGCACCATGGCGCCGGAACCGGTTTTCGCGTAATAAGTTTTCAACATTTCCGACGTGGCGCGGCGGGCATCGGCCAATTGCGGAATCACTTTATAGCTCCGCCCCTGAAGGTCAAAACGGTTGACAAAATTTCCGCCCAGCAGCGGCTCGAGGTCCTGGCCTATCTGCGTCATGTTCAAGCCCAATGCCGCGGCGATTTTGCGATGAATGATCAGTTTGATCTGCGGATTGTCATACCGCAGGTCCTTGGTGACAAACAAAAACAGACCGCTCTGATGGGCTTTGGCGATCAGCTTGTTGGCCACGGCATCCAGCCGCTTGTAACCGTTGGTGGAGGTAACCACGAATTGTACCGGCATCCCCAGCGGCGTACCGGGCAATGAAGGCAGTGCAAACGGGGCCGCCTGCAACCCGGCCACGGACTTTAATTTGTTCCGGAATTCCGGCATCAGCTTCATCTGGGATGTTTTGCGCTGATCCCATGGCTTAAGCAGCATGCCGCCGATCAGGGCGTTTTGACCCGGAGCGACCGGCGAAAAACCGTTAACCTGGAATATGTTCGAAGCCTGCGGAAAAGTCCGGCAGATATCGCGAATTTGCGTGGCATAGGCATTCATATAATGCAGCGTGGCCGTCGGGGGGCCGGTGGCCGTGAAAAATAAAATGCCCTGATCTTCCGTGGGGGCCAGTTCACTTCGTGCGCCCAACACAAGAAATGGAATGCTGATAAATACCGCCGTCGCAATGACCAGCACCATCGGCCGGATATCCAGTACGAATTCCAGCGAGGCGTCGTAAATTCGCCGCAACTGCGCAAACAGTACATCCAGTGCATGCACCAGGCCATGCTCTTTGGATGGCTTGAGCAATCTGCTGCACATCATCGGAGAAAGTGTCAACGCCACCACCATGGAAACCAGCACGGTGAATACAAGCGTGAAGGCAAATTCCGTAAACAGGCTTCCGGTCAGTCCGCCCATGAAACCGACGGGAGCAAACACCGCCGCCAATGTGGTGGACATGACCAAGATCGGTCCGGCCAGTTCGCGTGCGCCTTTGGTGGCGGCGTTAAACGGCGTCAGGCCCTCGTCAATGTGCCGGTGAATATTCTCCACCATCACGATGGCGTCATCCACCACCAGGCCGATGGCCAAAATCACCGCGAGCAGTGTCAGCAGATTGACCGAAAAGCCGGAAAAAAGCATGAAAATGCCTGCGCCAAGAACCGAAAGCGGTATGGCCACCATGGGAATAAGCAGGGATCGCAACGATCCGAGGAACAAAAATACCACCAGCACCACGATGCCCAGCGTAATGCCGACGGTGTGATAAACTTCCTTGATGGCCGATGTAATGTAAATGCTGCCGTCGTATCCGATCATGGCGTGCATGCCGGTGGGGAGCGTCTTGAGTATCTTCCGGAAAAGGACATGCGCCTGATGCGCCACGGTAAGGTCATTGGCATCCGGCGTGGGTGTGATGCCGATAAATGTAGCCGGGATGCCGTTGATGAATACCGAAGAGTTATAGCTCTGGGCTCCAAGCTGTACCCGGGCGATATTTTTAAGGTAAATGGGCGCGCCGTTGACATAACTGACGATCAGGTTGCGGAATTGCCGGATATCGTTCAGCGATGTGGTGGCGGTGATGACTTTGGCGATATTAATTCCCTTGATTCGCCCAACCGCGGAGATGTAATTATTCTGTGCCAATGCGGCGGACACATCAGAGGCGGAAATACCCAATGCCGCCATTTCGTCCGGATGCAGCCACACACGCACGGCGTAGCTGTTGCCGCTGGATCCGGTCCCGGGCGGCAAAATCTGGGCCTGGCTTACGCCGCTGATGGCCTGCACCTTCGGTTGCACCTTACGCAGCAGGTAATCCACAATCTGCTGCTGATTCATGGTTTTGCTGTAAAACGCCAAATACATCAGGGCGCGGGAATCACCGACTGTTTCATTGATGACCGGCGTTTGTGCGGCCGGCGGCAACTGACTTGACACCTGCTTCACCTTGGCCAGTATCTGGGCCACTGCGGAGCTTGGGTTGGTGTTGAGCTTCATGTAAACGCTGATGGTGCTGGTGCTTTCCGCACTCGTTGCCGTCATGTAGTCAATATGCGGCGCCTGAGCGATGGCCTGTTCCAGTCGTGCGGTGATGAACCCCTGCACAACGGAAGGGCTGGCGCCGGGGTAGGATGTCGTGACGGTGACAACCGCGTTGATAATGTTCGGGTATTCGCGCACGGTCATGCCAAGCCATGATTTAACACCCAAAATTAAGATAATCAGGTTGATCGCGCTGGCCAATACCCAGCGTTTAACGAATATATCCGTAAATTTCATGATGGAGCCTTCCCGCTTCAGGGCTTAATTTTATTATTGATCACGACCACTGCGCCGGGGTGCAGTTTGATCTGTCCGGCGGTAATCACCTGCTCGCCGGGCTTAATGCCGGATTCAATGGCCACCAGCCCACCGCGCCGCCGACCGGGGTGTACAAGGATCTGCCGGGCGGTCAGCACGGCCTTTTTGCCGCTGCCGGATTTGTTGATCACATATATGTAGTCACCGAAGGTGTTGTACGCCACCGCCACTGTCGGCACAGCCGTAACATGCAACACTTTTCCGGTGGATACGGCTACCGTCGCAAACATGCCCGGCTTGAGCTTGAGCTGATGGTTGGCAAAAATCGCCTGCACCTGAATGTTGCGCGAATTTACATCCACCTGTGATGCAATGGCGGAAATTTTGCCGCGAAACACTTCGCCGGGATAAGTATTTACTTTCAGGACCACCGGCCGCCCGATGGCCAGGGATGCGATCTGATTCTGTGGGATGGAAAATACCCCGTAAATCGGCCGCCATGAATTGATCGCCACGATCGGAGTTCCGGGCGATACATATTCGCCAAGGCTTACCTGCCGGAGGCCCAAATACCCGGTGAACGGGGCGCGAATCGCCAGCTTGGCCAACGTCGCGTCATCGGCCTGTACCTGTGCGATCCCGCTGGCGACATTGGCCCTGTACGTATCAAGTTGCGATTGCGCCGCGGCATGAAACTTCATCAGCTTTTCCGTGCGGACCAGGTTTGTTCGGGCCAGGGCCAGATTCGCCTGATCCACATGCAGTTGGGCACGCTGTGTGGAATTGTCAATTTGCAGCAGCAACTGTCCTTTTTTTACGGGCTTGCCCGAATGAAAATAAATGCCGGTCACGTTGCCGGAAATCTGCGCCGTCAAATTCACGCTTTGCACGGCATTCAACGATGCCACCGCGGAAAGTGTAATGGCCCAGTTGGCTCTGCCGGCCTTCGCTGTGGATACCGTCACCGGAGCCACGGGTAAATGGGCCATGGCGTAGGCCATTT
The DNA here is from genome assembly GCA_021808485.1 of Planctomycetota bacterium. GTDB lineage: Bacteria > Planctomycetota > Phycisphaerae > WQYP01 > WQYP01 > JAJYPG01. The sequence goes on from JAKBBN010000069.1 coordinate 12,992, forward strand.
TGCCGTTGACGAACGCCTTGAATCCAAAAATGCCCGTGAGCAGACAGCCGAATAACACCAGTAAAAGTATCGAGATAACAATGCGTTTTGCCATGATTCAATTTCCTTATTTCATTGCAGGCCGGGCGGTGGTTGCCGCGGCAGCTTTCGGTGAATGGCCGACCTTGGCGGCGCCGCGGGCATTTACCGTATGAGCCGGCGACGGGTTGGACGCCGCGGCCGCGTGATGCTTCGCGGCGCGAAATTTTTGCGGCCACCAACCGCCGCCCAGCGCGACAAAAAGGGCCGCCGTGTCACGATATCTCTGGGCATCCGCGGTCACAACACCAAGTTCAGCCTGCTGGTACTGCGTTTGTGTGTTCAGCAGTGATAAATAATCAATAGCGCCGGCCCGATATTGCCGCCGGGCCAGGTCAAACGCCTGTCGGGCGCTGCGGTATGCGGATTCATTAAATTTAAGGGCGGTGGCATCATTTTGAATTGCCCGCAGCGAATCCGCCACCTGCTCAAACGCCGCCAGAACCGTTTGCCGGTACACGGCAAGCTGTACCTGCAGCGCGGCTTGGGCGGCCCGCTTGTTGGCCAGTAAAGTTCCACCGTCAAACAGGGTGACGCTGGCGTTGGCCGCGGCGTCCCAGATCATGCTTGACGCGTTGAAGAAATCCGGAATCCGGCCGTTGGTGAACCCAAGGTCGCCCGTTAACTGCACAGTGGGATACATTTTGGCGACGGCCACGCCGATGGACGCATTATCCGCTCGTAATTCCGCCTCCGCCTGCCGGATGTCCGGCCGCCGCCGTGCCAAAACCGCGGGCAACGCAACCGGGATAACATGCGGCAACCGCAGGCTTCGCAGCCGAATGTCCGGTAAATCCGCTTCCGATGGAATTGTGCCCACCAACGCCGCCAGCGCGTGGCGGACAGCGGAGCGGGATTGCAGCAGGGGGGGCAATTTGGCCATGGTGGTTTGCAGAAGCGTTCGCTGATTCAGCACATCCAGATACGTGACAGCGCCGAGTTTATATTGCTGGTCAATAAGCCGCAGAATGCTGCGTTGAATGGCGATCAACCGGTGGGTCGTGCGGATCTGGGCATTGTAGGAAGCCAGAAGAATTGCGTTGGATACGGTATTACCTTCCAGGGTCAGGTATGCTTCCTGCAGGTTGTAGCGCTGCGCATCTTCCAGGGCGCGGGTTTGGTGGCGGGCCAGTTTATTAAGGCCGAAAAGGTCCGGGGTATAACTGACATTCACCTGCCCGGTATAAAGGGAAAAAGTGCGCGTGGCGCCGCCGAACTGTGCGCCGCTGAACCGCTGCCGGTTGCCGCCGCCGGTCAACGATACCTGCGGCCAGCCTTCACCATAAATCGCCAGGGTGTTTTGATGCGCCTCCTGCAAACTGGCCACCGCCTGGGCGATTGTGGGATTGTGCATAATCGCCCGCTGAATAAGGCCGTTAATTTGCCGGCTGCCCAGCAACTTCCACCAGGTCCGCTGCAGACGCGCGTTGTAACGGATGATTTGCGCCCTTCCCGCGTCGCCCAGCCCGTTCACCGCCGCCGTCTTTTTTACCGTTTTTCCCGCAGTGTAGGCCGCGGATTTTGGCGCAGCCGGCACGTGCAACGGCGGCTCAAAAGAGCAGCCGGCCAGGCTCACCAGGGCCAGTGCGGCGGCGATTGCCGCCAAGGGCCCCGGTCGGCGGGTTGCAGGGGAGTTTCCGGCTAAACAGCTATCCATTTACTTTCCTGTACGCATTCTTCCACGTTTTTCGGCCGCCCGGCAGCGGAGGCTGCGGCGAGGCCAAGCATCGGCAACCAGCTTCTCCACGAAGTCAACCCTTGTTGACACTGTCAAGATAGGCTACAATTTGGACTATGTCAAGATCGACGCCAAAATCCCGGATACCCGTAAGCTCCCGTAATGCCGCAGGCGCGGGGCGGACGGCCAAGCTCGGCCCTGCCGCCGCCGGGCGCTATCATCACGGTAATCTGCGGGCCGAACTGGTTTCCGCCGCGATTAAAATTGTGGATCGGCGCGGACCGGACGGCCTTACTATCCGCCTGGTGGCGGAGCAGGCCGGGGTCAGTCACAATGCTCCGTACCACCATTTTCGGGACAAGGGGGCTATTCTTGAAGCTGCCTCAATTTCCTGCATCAACGCGATGGTTGATTCCTTGCGCCGCCGCCTGCACCGCACCCGCGGCAACGCGCTGGATCAATTGATCTGCATGGGTGTGGAATTTGTGCGCTTTGCCATGGAACACCCGGCGGAATTCCGCCTGATCCATCGGCCGGAACTCCGCAATCCCCGTGGCGGTTGCTGCGGTGACGCCCCAACTTCACCGGTGGAAGCCGCATGGAGCAATGCCCGTCAGCTGTTGATGGAAGCGGTTCGCCGCGGGCAGCAGGACGGTATTATCCGCTGCGGAGATCCGGACATGATTGTTCTGGCCTGGTGGTGCCTGGTTAACGGGTTTGCCAACAAAGTGCTTAATTTTTTCGATGACAAGCGCTGCACCAACGCGCCGGATCCGCTGGTGTCAGCACATGCGCTGCTGGAACACCTTGTGAACGGTATCCGCAATAAATAACACCGCCCGCCTGACAGTATTGCACCTGAAAAACACCACCATCTTTGTTTATTATCCGATTGTCCGATTCCGGTTGAACCAATACACAACGAAAGCCGTCGGCCCGCGAAAAAAAAGCGGGGTGCGATCAGTTATGCGGGGCGTTACGTATAATACGGCATGAAACATCGTGCAACGGATGACAGGAGTCCAAACATGGCTGTGCGACCGCCGCGCTTTAGCGGGAAGCTGTTTAAACTGATGAATGCATTCCGCACCGTAACCAAGGTATCTTTTCCCGGTTGGCCAAGCCGGGCGGTTTTGCTGGTTACCTGCCTGGGACTCGGTGCGGCAAGTGCCGCCGCTGGTCCGGTTAACGTGCTGACGAACCATAATGATGCGCATAATGACGGCGAAAATCTTCATGAAACAGTGCTGAATCCACGCAATGTCCGGCCGGGAAGCTTCGGCAAGTTGTTTGTCACCCGTCTTAACGGCATTGATTATGGCCAGCCCTTATTGGTTTCCCGTGTCGGTATTACAACCGGGCCGCACCGCGGCGTGCAGAATATCGTGATTGCCGGAACTGCACGCGATACGATTTACGCGATCAATGCCGATAATGGAGCGGTATTGTGGAAAACCAATCTGCTCGAGAAGTTTCACAGCCCGAAAGACACCGTGACTGCCCGCGAAATCAATCCGAACTGGGCGGCCAGATATCAGCCGCTGGAGGACACCCCGGTAATTGATACGTCCACCGGCGCGCTATATGTTGAATGCGAAGAAACAGAACAAGGCCCGGGCACGGACGGTCAATTGCATTGGATACATCTGCTTAGCTCGCTGAATCTCCGTAACGGCACGCACTACGCCCATGACATAAAAATCTCCGAGAGCGGTCCCCGGGGAAACTACATCAGCGGCCCATCCATCCGCAAAAAAAATGGTAAGCCTGACCGGTTTTACGGCTACGATATTACCTTTCGCTATCTGGCAATTGATCCGGTGAATCATGTGCTGTACATGGCCTGTGCCGATCCGGGAGACATCGGACCTTACAACGGCTGGATACTCGGCTACAGCACGGTAAAAAATGCGAAGGATGATCTGACGGTCAAAGCGGTCTGGAGTGCGACTCCGAACGGCTGGGCGGGCGGAATTTGGGGCGGCCCCATTGCCATGGACAAAAAAGGCAATCTATTCGTGGAAACCGGAAACGGTACATTTGATACCAGGCTGGTCAAGGTGCCGTACGGCGGAAGGTTGTCAACGGATTCCCCGGGCATGCGTGTTCCGGCCTTGGGCGATTACGGCGATGCCGCTTTGAAATTAACGCCGGATTCCGATACGTATCAGCATGCGGACAACCCCAATGGTTTTGGTCTGCACGTAAGTGATTACTTTGTTCCCAAGGATGAGGCGTTTCTCTTGCATCACGACCTGGATATCGGGTCTTCAAGCCCGGTTCTGTTGCCTGCCTCCGTAGGTGATTCACAACATCGTCGCCTGTTGGTTATCAATGATAAACAGGGAATTATATATTTATTGGATAGGGACAAAATGGGCTGGTACCACGGCGATGCCGCCGGCGATGGAAAGTCCGGCTTTGATGACGTGGTGCAGGAATTGCCGCATGCCACAGGCCCGGGATTCAGTACCGGCGCGTTTTACGCCGGCGCCCGCAGGCACAGCGGATTAATTTATTATGCGGAAGTGGGAGATGCGGCCAAGATATTCCTGATTTCCCATGCCCATCTTCGGCCTGTTCCAATTTCAATATCGCACGCTCGATATCCATATCCCGGCTCCACGCCGGAAATATCCGGGAATGGGAAACGCGACGGTATTGTCTGGCTGTTAAACCGTAACGGCAATTGCCTGATGGCTTACAAAGCCGACGATCTCCGGGACGTGCTTTTCAACAGCAATCAGGGCAAGGGACGTAACGGTCTTACCAACAGGATCATCGGCAGGCAGGAGGATATGAATTCCATAGCCACCGTGGCCAACGGCCGGGTATACGTCAGCACAAGTGATGCAATGAATGTTTACGGTCTTTTGCGGCGGTAATCGTTACCACATGTAATCCAAATGTAATCCAATGTTCGGATTCCGCCGACAGTGAACATCATGTTTCCTGTGTGCGGGGGCCGGCCGAAAAAAAACATAATCACATAATCAGTACGTGGTTTAAGAAGTTAGCCGTCAATTTTCACTGATGCGTATAGACGCAATCAAAGCGGCGTGCCGAATGATCGGAGAATTGTCGTCAAAACTGGGGGACTAGGATTCGAACCTGATGGCAATGGGCCAAAATTCCCAGAAAAACAACAAGTTTCTCCACCGGTGCCACCACGGGCGCCACCAAACTATCTGCCCGATCCCAATTTGGCGATGGTGGTAGACCGTTGGCCATTATTGCCCGAACATATCAAAC
>JAKBBN010000144.1 GCA_021808485.1 Planctomycetota bacterium
GGCATTGGCCGTTCCGGTCCCGGATTCCGCAACAATGCTGGCCGTTGGTATAAACATGGTCCGCGGATCCACCAGCGTTCCAGCGGAATCGTTCCCATTTTTGACAATGCCGATAATCGTTGCCGTTCCATTACCCGTCGCCCAAGCCTGCCCTGTGGCGGAAGCAAAACCACCCAGCGCCGGCGTCCCGGCGCTTCCCGCCTGGGGAGCTCCCGCGTTTCCGGCGTTTCCACCGATCGCCGTCAGCATGGTTGTGGCATTGCCGCCCGCGACATAATTCCCGGCGGTTCCTGTTGCCGTGGCCGCGCCGCCAGTTCCATAAACATTTTCGCTTTGTCCCCCCGGCGAAACGATCGTTTCATAGCCGCCCGCACCACCTGTGGCCACAGCAATTGAATTGGCGTCATTTGGTGATGTCGCATTGGTCGTACTCGTCGCATTAGCGGTAGCCGAGGCGCCGGCATATCCCGATGTACTGACGCTGGACGCAAAAATGCCGCCGGAACCACCAACGGCAATCGCGGTATTATTCGGGTTATTTTGTTGGGCATTAGCCGTTGCCGATTGGGCGGCTATACCCGGCGAACCGTTGGCACCGGTTACCTGTACAAGATTCACCATCGTAGCTGACAATGGTGCGGCACCTGCCGCCGCACAAGCGGATGCGGCAGCCAAAAAGATCGCCCGGCCAATGCTCGCGTGCCGCAATATGTTTTTTTCAAGCTTCCTGTACACGATTCTCTCCTTCAATGAAAGGCAAAGTTTTTCGACTCAAACGCCGCGGACCGCGCGGCATTTCGGGTTAGGCCCAATTAAGAAATGGTCAGAAAGTATACTAAAATTGCGCTGTGCCCGTCCCTGACCGACCGTAGGATAGCCGCAATGCTTGAAATCAGTCAAGAAGAAAAGCCTTTCTTTTTTTTGCTCTTCGGGCAATAGAGTGGGTCAATATTGGTCAAAAAGATCATTTTAGAGCCGTTTCGTCGTCGTTTTGTCGCACTTGACAGCGCGGGCGATGGCGGATCGGGGATAGCAAACGGGGGAGATACCGTCCCACAGCGCCCGTCACCGTGCTGCCGGCCGACGCCGGAAACGTGCGGCAAGCCCACCTGCCGCCTGCCGAAGTTTCCACCACGCCAGTGCCAGGCGCAAACGGGTCTGAATCCGCCGAAGCCCGGTATCTTCCGGGGCAATGTCCAGGGCCTGATCCAGCCAGTACCGCCCGCGGGCAAAATCGTGGCGGCTGATATACGCCAGCGCCAGGTTCGACATCGCCAGCATATATTTGGGTTGAATCTTTAATACCGCCCGGCATTGGCTTATGCCCGCCTCCAGCCGGTTGTCCAGAAGCAGCGTCACCGCCAGCGCGTGGCGGCCCTCCACATGCTGCGGATTCATTTCCACCAGCCGCTCCAATGCCGTGCGGGCGGATTCAAGCTGATGCATATCCATAAACAGTCGGCCAAGGTCCAGCAGCGTACCCTCATCCAGATCGGCCTGGGAAAGCTCGCAATTCGCGTGGTAAACCGCTTCCGCCCGATTCTTTTGTCGATGGTGTATTCGCGCTATTTGCAGATGCGCGCCGCTGTAATGCCGGTCATGCTGCAACACAAACTTGAACCGTTCCAACGCCAGGCCGCTATCCCCCTGGTCATCCGCCAGAACGCCAAGCTGAAAATGCGCTGTGGGTTCTTCCGGTTCAAGGTCCAGCACCTGACGGAACTTTTCCCCCGCCGCCGTCGGCAGACGCATTTCCATCAGCAGTTCGCCAAGGTCCAGCAGCGTATCCAGATTCCCCGGATCGCACCGGAGTTCCTCCATTAAATGCCGCCGGGCATCCGTCAACCGCCCCTTGGCCCAGTGCACATCGGCAATGCGGGCATGAATCCGCGGGTAGTCCGGCTCCATTTCCAGAACCTGCCGCCAGCACCACAGGGCGCGTTCGTAATTCGCACGGGCAAACAGCGAACAGCCCATGTTGTAAAAGCAGGCCGGGCACTTTTCCCGGTACTGCCGCGCCAGATAAAACATCTCCTCGGCTTTTTCATGCTCCCCCAGTTCACTGTAGGCGGTTATACGGTTGCAGTAGCAGGGTTCAAAGCCCGCATCCAGTTGCTGGGCACGTTCAAAAAAGCGGATCGCCTGCTTGTACCGCCCTATGCGGACACAGTCCGTCCCCGCGGCGTTAAGCGTTTCAAGGTCTTCAGGTTCCAGGGACAACGCCTTGCGATACGCCGCCAGTGCCTCGTCATGACGTTCCATCATGTCCAGCGTAATGCCCAGATTAAAATACCATGCCCCGATGGTCGGATTGATTTCTATGGCGCGACGCAATTCGCAAATGGCTTCCTCCCACCGCCCACGTTCATACAGATCATGGGCATGTTCAACACGCTGCTCCGCTTCCTGCCAGTCGCTCATGGATGGTCGCTCCAGTACACAGCCTTCATGCTAACAAACCGGCGGCCACAATCCAAGGAAGCGGGATGGGATAAATTCCGCGGCCAAAAAGAAACAGTCGATAGTGCCGACTTTTGGCGGAGCACCGCAACCAAAAGAAGAGGTGGATTGACACCACCCCCCTATTTTCTGTATACCTAACATATACCGAACAAAAACTCCGGATGATCCAGAGGCATCGGAGATATGGAAGGTATGGCCGGAATAGCGAGAATCGCCTTATGAGTCGTTTTGTCTGTCTTTATTTTCCTGACTGGGATATTCAATGTGCCCGCGGCCGGCAGTTCGGCCGGTTTAATCCGGCGGCCATGCGTGACGCCCGGCCACTTCTGCTGGTAAAAAAAAGCGGCGGTCAGGACCAGGTCATACGTTGCTGTCCGCAAGCCTGCAGCCAGGGTGTGGTACCGGGAATGGCCTTGGCGCAAGCCCGTGCGGCGTTGCCCACGGCACAGGTATTGCCCTATGAAAGTTCGATCGGCGAGCGCCAGTTGCGACGTGTTGCCGCCTGGGCCGTGCGTTTTACGCCGCTGGTGGAATTGCGGTTTGTCGCATCGGAAGAACCATTCCCATCCGCCCCGCCGGTGGTGCTTATGGATATTCAAGGCGCAGCGCACCTGTTTGGCGGAAGCCGGAGTCTGCTGAAACGGATTCATGGTGCCTTGCGGCGCAGCGGCCTTGTCTGTCGGGCTGCCGCAGCCCCCACGGCGGGCGCGGCTTACGCATTGGCTCTATTTTCTCCGTGGGAAATCAGCCATGTTGAACAATCGGATCTGCTGGCCGCATTAGGTCCGTTGCCGCTGGAGTCTTTACGTCTGGATACAGCGTCGGCTGGTATACTGGCGGAAATTGGCCTGCAAACCGTTCAAGAACTTCTGGCCATTCCCCGCACAGGAATTATCAGCCGATTTTCCCCCCAGGTGCTTGAACGGCTGGACCAGGCCCTGGGCCGCAAGCCGGAAATATTTTTA
>JAKBBN010000070.1 GCA_021808485.1 Planctomycetota bacterium
GGCGATGCGTGCACGCGGGGGGAGGCGGCAATTTTCACCGGCCGCATTGGCACGGCCCATAAGGGCGACCCGGCGATGCACCGGCTTGGGGAAATGCAGCCCATAGCGGGCGTTGGCGACTCTATCTATCCAATCCGCTCATTTCATGGTAAAAAAGCGGGCGTACGCGGCGGCAAAATGCCGCCGGAACGGCGGCTGAAATCTCGTATTTCAACCGCCGGTTTACAGCATGTGAATCACCACAAACGCAGGTAACGCGATAAAACAGCAAGGCGGAGAATTCATGATCACCATTACCCTGCCGGACGGGGCGCAAAAACAGTTTGAGACCCCGACCGTCACCCCTTTGCAAATCGCCGCGTCCATCGGGCCGCGGCTGGCCAAAGACGCCGTCGGCGCAATGGTTAACGGCGAACTGACGGACCTTTCAACGCCGATTCCCGCCGATGCCCGGGTGGGAATCGTGACCGCCAAACCGGAAGACAGCAACGCCGTTTATCTGCTCCGGCATTCCACCGCCCATGTAATGGCCGAGGCGATAATGCGGCTGTACCCGCAGGCAAAACTTGCCTACGGCCCGCCGGTGGAGGATGGCTTTTATTATGATATTGAGCTTGCCACCCCCATCCGGGAAGAAGACTTTCCGCGAATAGAGGCGGAAATGGCGAACATTGTGGCGGAAAACCGGGCATTTACGCGCTATGAACTGTCGCAGGCTCAAGCCATGGCCAAACTGCAGCAGGCGGGCAATCCTTACAAGGTGGACAACGCGCAGCGCGCCCTGGCGCAGGATCCGGACGCGGCCATCAGCTTTTACGCCACCGGCGAGCCGGGCAAAAACTGGGAAGATCTTTGCCGCGGGCCGCATCTGCCTTCCACCGGGCGGATCGGGGCGTTTAAGGTAACAAGTGTGGCGGGGGCATACTGGCATGGAGACGCCAGCCAGCAGCAGCTGCAGCGCGTGTATGGCAAGGCGTTTTTCACCAAGGCTCAGATGGATGCCCACCTGACCCAGATGGAGGAAGCCAAAAAACGCGATCACCGCCTCATCGGCAAGCAGATGGGACTTTTTACCATTTCGCCGCTGGTGGGCAGCGGGCTGATTTTGTGGATGCCCAAAGGCGGCATTCTGCGGCAGGAACTGGAAGATTTCATGCGCCAGCAGCTGGCCCTTCGCGGTTACAGCGCCGTTTACACGCCGCATATCGGCAATATCAACCTGTATAAAACCAGCGGCCATTATCCGTATTACAAAGATTCCCAGTTCCCGACCATAAAAATGAAGGAACGCGATTCCGGCGATGAAAGCGAGTATCTGCTTAAGCCGATGAATTGCCCGCATCACATTCAAATCTATTCCGCGCAGCCGCGAAGCTACCGTGACCTGCCCATCCGCCTGGCGGAATTCGGCACCGTGTATCGGTTTGAACAATCCGGCGAATTGAACGGCATGACGCGGGTGCGCGGCTTTACCCAGGATGACGCCCACCTGTTCTGCACGCCGGAACAGGTGGAGGCGGAATTGCGTTCCACCGTGGAAATGGTGCAGGTGGTGTTCCAAACGCTGGGCTTCAGCGAATACCAGTGCCGGGTAAGCCTGCGTGATCCGGCGTCGGATAAATATGCCGGCGACCCGGCGCTCTGGGACCGCGCGGAGGCGACGCTGCGAAAAATTGTCCGCGAAGTCGGCATTGCCTCGCAGGAGGCCGTGGGCGAGGCGGCGTTTTACGGACCGAAGCTCGATTTTCTGGTGAAAGATGTGATCGGCCGGCAGTGGCAGCTTGGTACGGTGCAGCTGGATTATGTTTTGCCGGAACGCTTTGAACTGGAGTACATCGGCACGGACAACCATCCGCACCGCCCGGTGATGATTCACCGCGCCCCGTTTGGTTCCATGGAACGCTTCACCGGGATTTTAATCGAGCATTTCGCCGGCAGCTTTCCAACCTGGCTTGCGCCCGTGCAGGCCCGGGTGCTCAGTATCAGTGAAAAATTCGTGGACTACGCCCGGCAGGCGGCCGCGGAACTCACCGCCGCGGGCGTGCGCGTGGAGCTGGACGCCGGCGATGAGAAAATAGGCGCGAAAATACGCCGCGCCCGCGAAGAAAAAATTCCCTACATGCTGGTGGTGGGCGGAAAGGAACAGGAAACCGGCGCCGTGGCCGTGCGCACGCGCAAGGATCAGGACCTTGGCGCCATGCCGTCGGCGGAATTTATAAGCCGGATAACCGCGGAAATCCGCAATCGATCGCTTTAGCCCGGGCGTTGACCATGCGGTGGGTTTTCCCGGCGGCCCCCCGCCGCGCCGGCCTTGACACCCCGCAGCCGCGGCAGTTAAATCCGCTGGAACTTTACGCCCCGGCAAAGTACGGCCGCCGGAGCGCCGCCTGCCGGGGTCGGCGGCGAATGCAGCGGGCCATCATCGGAGTCTTTTCATGTCTGAATCCATCAATCATCAGCAGTTGGCGGAGCAACTTGCCGCCGGCGGCCAAGACCATGTGTACGCCTTTTATGACCGGCTAACGCCCGAAAACAAACAGATACTGGATCGCCAGGTTGCCGCGGTTGACTGGAAACTCGTGGCGAATCTGGTCAATACGGTGGTCAAGCATCCGCAGCCGTTCACGATTCCGGACGATATTGAACCCGCACCCTATTTCCCGCACGTTCCGGCGGACGCGGCAATGCGGGACAAATACAGGCAGGCGCGGGAGCGCGGGGAAAAGCTGCTGCAGGCGGGGAAAATTGCCGCTTTTGTGGTGGCGGGCGGACAGGGCTCACGGCTGGGCTGGGACGGGCCGAAGGGAACTTTCCCCGGCACACCGGTGCTGCGTAAACCACTGTTTCAATGTTTTGCCGAATTTTTGCGCCAACTCGGCCGCCGTGCGGGCAAACCCGTACCGTTTTACATCATGACCAGCACGGCCAACCACGCCGTGACCGTGGATTTCTGGAAAGCCCACCGTTACTTCGGCATGGCGGCGGATCAGGTGAGTTTTTTCCCGCAGGATATGCTGCCGGCGGTCGGTTTTGACGGCCGCGTGCTGCTGGAAACGGATCATTCGCTGGCGCTTTCGCCGAACGGTCATGGCGGATCGCTGCTGGCACTGCACAAAAGCGGCGCACTGGCGGACATGATTTCCCGCGGTGTGGAACAGATCAGTTATTTTCAGGTGGACAATCCGATCGTGCGCTGCGTGGACCCGCTGTTCATGGGTCTGCATGATTTGGAAAAATCGGACATGTCCAGCAAAATGCTGCCCAAGGCCGAGCCGAAGGAAAAACTGGGGAATCTGTGCGTTGTGGACGGCAAGTACACGATCATCGAATATTCCGATCTTCCGGACCGCTTTGCCGAGGCTCGCCTGCCCGACGGTTCGCTGAAATTCCTGGCCGGCTCCATCGCCCTGCATGCCATTCGCGTGGATTTTGTGCAACGGCTTAATGCGGCCGGCTTCGCGCTGCCTTATCATCGGGCGGAAAAGAAGGTGGCCTGCATTGATCCGGCCACCGGACTGGCGATAAAGCCGGAAAAGCCCAACGCGGTGAAGATGGAGACCTTCGTTTTTGACGCCCTGCCCCTGACGCAGCGCAGCATGGTGTACCAGACCGATCGATTGGATGAATTCGCGCCGATCAAACAGCCGTCCGGTGTGGATTCCCCGGAATCCGCCCGGCAGATTATGACGCAGCGCAATGCCAACTGGCTGGCCGCAGCCGGAATTTCCGTGCCTTTGGGGCCGGACGGGCGGCCGGATTGCACCATTGAAATCGCGCCGTCATTCGCGATTTATCCGGAGGATGTGGCGGCGAAAAAATCGACGATTCCGGCGATTCAACCCGGCGCAAATGTGTATCTGGATTAAGCGGCAAAGCGCTGTCCGCGGAACCCGCCCGACGGGAGCAAACAGACTACCGGCCATCGGCAGTGGGCAAAGCCAGTCCGGCGCGGTGGGCAATTTTCATGGCCAGCGCGTGGAAATCCTCCCGCGACCGCGCCACTGCCTGCAGATGCGCCCCCAGCGCACCGTCCGCTGACTGAAGATGAAACATTGGTTTTCGGGCTTCCTGTGCCAGCGGCATAAGGCTGCGATAGTCCCGAAGGGCGGCCAGGCAATTCGGATCGCCATCGATACCGGTTGGCGCCGCTGTATTTTTGGCCAACACGCTTTCGGTGTAGGTTTGCGGTATCTGTGCGATCCGGTGGAACTATTTTATGGCCGGCGGGCCAAGGTCACGCGCCCTTTTCCGATTTTCCGGCGTAATTTCCAATAGAGCGGCTTGATCCCTTGCGAACTTGCGCGCGACCCCCTCTTTCATTGCCGGGCAGACAATTGCATGCGATTTGTTGTGGTATACATTCCTGTCCGATTTGCATTTCGCGCAGGCCCGGTTTGTTCCGAGGTGACTGCCGCAGCCCCGGCAGATAAAACATGGATCCGCGTAGACGCTTAACCCCAGCTCGCGAACATTTTTGACGCTGAATTGTGCTATATCGCGGTCCGGCTGGAGGGAAAGCGTATCGGCAATGGTGGACAGCCGGGCCCGGTCGACTGACATCCGGGAATCGCGAAAGCTGCCTGATTGCGGCCGTCGCCCACAACCGCTTGCGATTGAATCGGGCGTTGTCATCACAAGCCGCCATAGCAGTTCGTCGTCGCCTATATCAGGATCGTCGCGACAGATTGGATCTGAAGATGGTGTATTTTGGTCGGTATCCAAGGTCATCACGCTTAGGCGATCCGGTGAAGCTCGGGCATTAAATTCCGCATGTCGGGAACTGGAACATGGCTATAGGTAATTGGTATGGGATCAGTCAAAAACGCGTTGCAGCAAGCGGACCACGGCGACCGAATCTTCCGGGTTTAACTGCCCATCTTCATATTGTCCGCCTGACTCAACCACCCATGCGCTTTTATGACCGGTGCGGAGAATTATTTCGACACCCCCGCGCCCGCCGTTCCATTCTATTTGAATGCCGTCCGAGGCCGGAGCAATCTCCGGCGCCGGCAGGCCGCGGGGAAGTTGTTCGCGTGGAAGTGCATTAATCAGCGAGGCCATCATGCAAATCAGGTCCTGCGAAATTGCGGCGCTGCCGTACCCATCCCAGTTGTCGGGCAAGGCCTTGACGTTACCGAGGCGCTTAAATGCCTCTGCTTTCCACACCGGCTCGAGTGCCGGGAAAAACATCTTGTCCACAGCCACTGCGGCCGGTATGGCGCTGTGAACCGCAGCGGGTGGCTGATATTCGCAGGACGTAATCATAATCGTCAATCCTTTCTCTTCCAGACCGACTGCATTTTCCTGGTGGTCAGGTCGGCAAAACCACGAACTATCCATTCCCGCCCGATATCAAAGCAATTTAATATGGCTTGCGTATCCGTGCCCTCACGCAGCGGAAGCCGGGCGGTCAGAATCAATTGCACCAGTTTCTTCTGGTCCGCAACCCGGATGGCCGGCTGCAGTGCAGCGGCCAGTTCGCCCTCCGGCCAGGAATATTGCGCCAAAACGCTCGCAATGCTGGGCTTGGGCAAAAATCCATCGGTCTGTATTCCTGACCAAGGTGCGAATATATCCTCCAATCGTTGGAGTTCGCTCCAATCGCCCGTCAGACCGATGTGGTTGACGTAGGTTATCTCGCATCGGGTTGGTCGTGGTGCGGGAAGTTGCTCTTGGTGAAGAAATTTCTGGAATATCTCCCATTTCTCCTCGAAGTTCTTCCGGGTGTTCGTGTACCGGGGATACACATTTTCCGTCTGCCCACGGGACCAAGTGGTTAAGAAGCGATCGTTTTGGAACTGCACCTGCATGGTTGCCAGTTCATTCGTATAGCAGGCTCGGGCCAAGTTTATGTCGCCGGCGGAAAGCCTCAGGCCGGCCGGTACCGTCGAATCGCTCGGAGCCGGGGCGAGCGGTGGCTGGGTACCGGCTTTGGGGTATTCGCAGCGGATTGCCGCCCAGAACGCGCCGTAATGCGGAATCTTCATTTCCGCGATACGGTCAAACTCAACGGAAAGAATAGTTTCCTGTAGTGGAGGGTTGTCAAATTCTGGTAATTTTCCGACCAGTTTATTCATACAGTTCCAACCTCCCATGCACTTTTTAAAATGATAATACAGCCAAACGCGGGCGGCTTCCAGCCTATGGTGCGGTGGTGGAATCGGCACGCGGTGTTCCGCGTCCGGCGCGTTTGTTCAAGGGCGGAGCGGCGGCAAGAGCGCGGCGGTGCCGCAAATCCGGGATCTTCCCTGTAAATGGGGCGCAAACCCGCCCGTGCCGCATCGGAACTCCTTTCCGATCCAAGCCTGCGGGTTGCGTGGTCGGCAAACCGCCTACAAATTGATATTCAGCAGATTGCCCCGCGCGTCCACGGCTTCCATCAGCACGGCATCGCCGGAGAGGGATCCGTCGGCTGCCACATTGATGCGCTTGCCGTGCCGGGCTTCGAGCTCCACAAGTTCCTGTCGCTTGCGATTCAGCAGAAATGCCGCCACGGTGGTAAATACCCGCACTTCCATGCGGCTCACATCCTTGTGCAGCCCCCCCGCCGCAAGGCGGCGCAGCACATCCAGTGATACGCTTTCCGGCGTTTTGATCAGGGCTGATCCATGGCAATGCGGGCAATCCTGATAAATGCTGCGCTTCAGGCTCGGTTTGACGCGCTGGCGCGTCATCTCAATCATGCAGAACTGGCTCATCCGCAGCACTTTGGTTCGGGCGCGGTCATCTTTTAACTGATCACGAAGCAGCCGTTCAATTTCGCGCTTGTGCCGCTCCTCGCGCATGTCAATAAAATCAATGACAATCACGCCGCCAAGATCGCGCAGCCGCAGATGCCGGCAAATATCGCGGATGGCCTCGCGGTTGATGTTAAACGCAGTCAATTCCGCGTCGCGATGTTCGCGGTAGCGGCCGGAATTCACGTCAATGGCCACCAGCGCTTCGGTGGAATCAATGACCAGCGAACCGCCATTGGCCATTTCCACCCGGCGGGAATTGATCTTTTCAATTTCGCGTTCCACGCCGTAGCGCTGGAACAACGGCATGGCGTCGCGGTAGGCTTCCACAAAATCCGCGGCCCGCGGATTGACGATGGAAAGGAAATCCCGCACGCGTTCGGCCACCACGGGCTCATCCACCACCATGCGGTCGATGTCATTAATCGCCAGGTCGCGGATGGTGCGGATCACCAGGTCGCTTTCCTGATACAGTTCCACCGGCGCGGGGTACTGTTCCAGCCGTTCATGAATGCGCCGCCACACCTTCACCAAGTAATGCAGGTCCTGCTGGAGTTCACGCCGCGTGCGGCCCACACCCGCGGTACGGATGATAAAGCCGAGATTCCGCGGCGGATTCAGGTCCAAGAGAATCTTCTTTAATTCACGTCTCTGGTCTTCATCTTCAATTTTTCGCGATACGCCCAGCTGGCTCATCCCCGGCATCATCACCAGGTAGCGCCCCGGAACGCTGATGTAACTCGTGAGCGTCGGACCTTTTGTCCCGATCCCTTCCTTGGTCACCTGAACGATAATTTCCTGGCCGCGCCGCAGACATTGCTGAATCGGCGGACGGCTGCGCCGCGGGGTTTTGCGACCCACTTTCTCCATCGGCAACATATGATCGCTCTCCACCTCCAGGTCCGCATCCTCCAGAATGGCGGTGGCTTCGCCGGCTTCAATGTCCCCGTATACGCCTTCCGGCGCCTCACCGTCATCCGGGCCGGCTTCCGGCTGCCCGGCGCCGCGCTTCCGCTGCGGACCGATGGACCGCTTCTGCCGGCCGGTAAAATACTGCGGGTGCAGATCGCTGATATGCAAAAATCCGTTCTTGCCTATGCCAAAGTCAATGAACGCGGCCTGAATCGCCGGTTCCACATTCACCACGCGGCCCTTGTAGATATTGCCCACGTGCAGTTCGGTGCTGGTGCGCTCCATGTAAAGCTCTTCCAGCACCCCCTGGCTGACAATCGCTATGCGCACTTCGTCCTTGTCCGTGGCGTTAATCAACATGTCCCGCGGCGGGCCGGTGCGCTTGACCGGTTGCGGTTCCTCCGGTTCCACGGCATCCAATTTTTCCAGATCATCTTCCGGAACGTCAAAACTGGTGGCGTGGGCGTCATCCTTAAATAACGAGTCATCGGCCACGACGCCGCCGGGGCTTTCCGCATAGCCGCCCGTCCCGGCCTGCGCCGGCGGAACGGGTTCCGCGCGGTCTTTGCGCCCTTTGACATCAACGGAACTCTCACGATTCTCTTCCGCCGCCGGAACATCCGCGGGCGGAACCTGCCGGTCATGCTGGCGGCCCGCACCGGATTGCTGATGGCGACCGCCGCGATGCTGCCGCGGCCCGCCCGAATGGCCCGCCGCCGGCGCCTGCCGGACATTGCCGGGATTGGGCCCGGTTTCAGCGGGCGTTTCTTCCACCGCCGGCGGAACCGGCTGGCCCCGGGGTATTCCCGAAGGACGGAACTTCTGCCGCACCGGCACACCGCCGCGGAAACTCTGCCGGCCAAGGTGCCGTGTGGCCCCCGGCCCGGCACGCGCCACAATGCGCCCCGGAACCGGGCGAATGGGCGCCGGTCGGCTTGTGATTGCCGATACGTTCGCCGGTGCATTACCGGCAGGCGGCAACTTGTCGGCGGCCTGATCCGGCGCCGGAGAGTGCGCCACATCGCCGGATATATCCGCGGAAGATTCCGGACCTGCACCGTCGGCCGCAGCCGCCGTTACACCATCCGCCGGATCGGGGGCAGTTGCGGCGGAATCCACAGCTGCCGACAATCCGGTATCCGTGGATTCCGGTAAATTCGTATCGTTTTGATCTGTTTTTGCCGGTTCGTCCGCCACAACCGGCATAAGCGGGATGATTTTACGCTGCCCACGGCCGCGCCCACGGCCGGAATGCCGCACACGCCGCACCAATTTTTTTGCGGTTTTCGCCGGTCGTTCGGCCGGCGCGGCATCCGCGGCAGGCCCGGCCTGCTGGGATACGTGGACAGCAGCTTCAGATGGCACGGAAGCGGCGTTTACGTCGGGTATTTCCCGACCCGATGCCGGTGAACCCTGATTGTCGATGTTGATATTAAGCCCTCACAAGCGGTCTATATATTGTCGCCATGGCTGTACATAAGCCATGAATCCTTCATATTTTGCCTTTTATTCTAATATTTCAGGCGGGGGAAGTCCAATCCGTTGAAATCGCAAAAGCGGTGATCCATGAAAGGGCATGGCGCGGTCGGCCGCCGGGATTAACTTTGGCGGGGGCATCCGGCCTAGGTGCAATGTTGTTCCGCACAGTCCGCCGGGCATTGCCGAGGCGCATCAGCGATACGCATATGCGGATCATCTGGCAGGCCGCTCATTGCCCGCGGTGCTCCGTGTGTGCGAAATAATCGCTTTCCCGGTCGCAGCGGGGCGGTGCGGCTTCCCCCGCACTCACGGCCGGGCATATTGGCCGCAAATCACGGCGCGATGGGCGCCGGTTGCCGCCGGCAGATTTCCCGCAAACCCTTTCAAAAACGCCCAGCCCAACAAGGCAAAACAGATCGCCTCGCGTGATTGATTGGGCAGTCCGAAAGAATCAATACTTTCAACCGCCCCGCCGCCGCGGCCGAACAGATGGTGATTCAGCCGGCGCATCAGATGATCGTTATAAAGCCCGCCGCCGCACACGATCACCTCATCGGGAAACCGCGGCAAAAAAAGCCGGTAAGCGTCCGCGATGCTCCATGCCGTGAGTTCGGCGGCCGTGGCCATCATGTCGGCAGGTTTCGCGGTCGCGTACTCCTGCACTATTTTTTCCGCCATTTGCCGGCCAAAAATTTCCCGGCCGGTGCTTTTGGGCGGTGGTTGCCGGAAATAGGGATGGGACTGTAATTCATCCAGCAGCGGCGGGATAATCCGCCCGGTTGCCGCCCGGCGACCGGCATGGTCGCAACATTCCGCACCGGAGGAAAATATCGCCGCAAGGGCATCCATCAGCATATTTCCCGGCCCGGTATCAAAGGCGATGATCGGTTCTTCCGCCGCGCCGCGAGGCGGTAGAAACGTGACGTTTCCGATTCCCCCGATGTTTTGCACGCAGCGATAGCGCTGCGCATGCGTCAGCAGCAATTGATCCGCAAACGGCGCCAAC
The DNA here is from genome assembly GCA_021808485.1 of Planctomycetota bacterium. Taxonomy (GTDB): domain Bacteria; phylum Planctomycetota; class Phycisphaerae; order WQYP01; family WQYP01; genus JAJYPG01. Next base: position 10,135 of record JAKBBN010000070.1, read on the forward strand.
GGAGCGCCCTGCCCGCCGACGGCCATATCCGCCATGCGAAAATTTCCAATGGTGGGAATGCCGCTGAGTTGGGCAATTGTGGAAATATCCCCGATCTGCAATGTGCTGCCGTCCGCGCCGGTCGAATCCGCCGGAAGATGGCACAGCGTCTGGCCGTGGCTGGCGATTGCCGCAATCTGCCGGTGCTCAATCTTTCCGCATGAGGCAATTTCTCCGGCCAGGGCGGCAAACCGCCGGGCGGTTAATACGTTAAGGCGGCATATTTCCGCCGTCGGGGTAACCGCCGGCGCCATGGCCGCCAAAATCCGGTCGCGCAGTTCCGCCGGCCACCGATGCCGGGCTTCGTGCAACACGGTGACGCGGGCGTCCAATAATGTGCCGCTGATATTAACCAGCACGCCGTCAATGGCGTCCACGCTGGTACCGCTCATCAGGGCAATGATGTGACAATTCCCGGAACCTGACAGCTGGCTATATTTGTCCATATTCCTTGCTTTTTTCAAATTGCCGTTTGCGGCTGCTTCCCATATTACGCCGGAACGCACCTGTCCGCGAGGCCGCCCGCGGCTATGCGCCGCAATGTTGCGCACGTCGGATTTAACCGGTCATATTTCTAGGACGCGGGGCCTGTTTCACGCCGTCGGGGAATTTATCGGAGCCCCGGAAAAATGCGGGGAAAATTACAATATGTTCCCAAGACTTCACCGGTTCCTGCCGATATTTTCGCCTGTGCACGGGTGCGCTTCGCGTTTGATAACGGAAGACGGCTGCCCGCGCGGTCCAAAGAAAGGCTGGTTTCACATGAGCCGCACCAAATCTACCGGAATGCAGGGAGCGAAACTCCAGTGGAGAGTGAAGGCCGAATCCGATTCAGTCGTGTCCACTGCGCCGGATGGCGGGGCAACCACCCCGCAGGACGCCCCTGCCGAAGCGGCGCCACAGACGGGCACTTCGCCCGTGATTCGCATTTCCATGAAAAACGGCGAATCCGAAGTAATCGCCCAGCCAACCGCGCCCACCGGAGAACAGTCTCCGGCGGAGGCGGCCTCCGCCGCGAAATTGCCGCGGCCCGGGGGACTGAGCCTGCCGATGGAAATCGGCACAACCATGCTGGCGCAGGCGGCCTGCCTGACGATTGGGGTTGCCAGCCTGTTCATGCCCGCGCAACATGGCCCCACCAACTGGTGGCCCAAGCTGCATGCCGGCTCGCTGGCGTATGCCGTTCCCGGCCTGCTGCACAACTGGGAACTGTTTGCCGCGGCCGCGGGTTTCTGTTTGATCCCCTTCATCCGCGGAGAAAACCGCTCCCGGCTTATCCTTAATGTCTCCTTAAGCATTCTGGCGCTCATGCTGCTGGCCATCACCCAGCAGAACATGATCGGTTCCGCGATGATTATTCTGCCGGCTATCGGATTCCTGCTGCTGGCCGTCTTGAATGCCCTGCTGGCCGTGCGCGTGGTGCATCCGCAATCGGCAAAACTGGCGCGCTGGCAGATGTGGGTTGCCGGCGCAACGGCCATATTCTGGGCCATGCCGGCCATTGATTCCGTGGGTGATCCCGGCCTGCGGGCGATATTTTATTCCAACGCGGCGTACGGCCACGATCTTGCCGTCGCCTTCTCGGCAGGCTGCTTCGCCGCCTTCGGGTCGGCGGTTCTGGCTTTGATTGTGCCGGCCAAAGGCTTCAACCGCAGTCTGAGCCTCAGCGCCCGCACGCTTTCCGCCTGTGCCGCGGCACTGCTTCTGGGAATCGGGTTCCTGATCAGTTCGCAGATTTCACGGGCGTTTTACCCGACGGCTGACGCGCAGTGGTTCGGCGTCGGCCTGATGTGGGCATTCCTGCTCATCAGTGCGTGTGGTGTGCTGCTTTGGGTGGGTTGCGTGCAACGCTTTGCCCATACGGCGACCAACGGCCAAGATGATGCACCGTCAAGCAAAGAAATCGCGGCGATGCCGGCGTAAGCCTTTCGCCGGTAAATTCTCCTTCCTGAAAAGACGCTGCGCGGGTAAAACCGCGTAGCGTTTTTTTTGTCTCGCCTGCCGCCGTATAAACCACTATGATAATCCCGTTGATGTTTGCCGGTTGATAAAGGATGAACATGGCGGAAAAAATGAAACTCAAACTCGGTCACTCCCCGGATCCGGATGACGCATTTATGTTTTACGGCCTGGCCACGGGCAAAATGGACGGCGGCGGCTATGAATTTGAACACATCCTGCAGGATATCCAGACCCTCAACACCCGGGCCATGAAGGGCGAACTGGAAATCACGGCCATCAGCCTGCACGCCTACCCCTACGTGAAGGACAAATATGCCCTGATGGGCTGCGGCTGCTCCATGGGGGACAATTACGGCCCGATGATCGTGTCCAAAAAGCCGTTCACGCCCGATGAACTTAAAACAAAACGAATTGCCATTCCCGGAACCCTTACCACCGCCTTTCTGGCCATGCAGCTTCTGCTGGGCAAAGGTGTGCATACGGTAATCAAGCCGTTTGACGAAATTCTCCAGTATGTCGAAGCGGGCTACGCGGATGCCGGCCTGATTATTCATGAGGGCCAGCTTACGTATCAAAACAACGGCCTGGTCTGCAGCATTGACCTGGGCAAATGGTGGCGGGAAAAAGCCGGCCTGCCGCTGCCGCTGGGCGGCAATGTGATTCGCCGCGATCTGGGCGAGCCGGTCATGCGGGAAGTAACCGGCATTTTGAAGCGCAGCATCGAATTTTCACTCGCCCACCGGACCGAAGCGGTGCGCCATGCTTTGCAATACGCCCGGGATATGAATGAAAAACTGGCGGATGAATTTGTCGGCATGTATGTCAACCACTGGACGCTGGATTACGGCCCGCAGGGACGGGCGGCGGTCAATGCCCTACTGGATGCCGGCGCCAAAGCTTCCCTGATTCCCGCCTGCACGCCGGTGGAATTCATGGGATAATGCGGACAGGTGAATTCCGTCTCCGCGGGTGGCTGAAATTCAAGGGAATTCCGGAGTCGTGTGATGCTTACATCCGTACATATTAAGAGTTTTCGCGGTATCAGCGGATTGAAGATCGATGCGTTGGCGCCCATCAATATATTTGTCGGCGCCAACGGCTCCGGCAAGACTTCCGCGCTTAAAGCGATTGGGATGGTCACCACGCCGGGGATTTCCCGCGGCAAAAGCATCTTCTTCACCCCGTATAACGCCTGAAGCGCCGGGCACCATGCTAAATGCGACCGCAGGTATTGGGACAACTCCGGATAATGGCCGACACACCCGATTGGCATCACATTATTTGCCGAATGGGTCGATAACCCGTAAAGTTGGTTATTGTTGGAGTGTACATCTGTTTTGGGGACGGATCCCATGCATGGCCGATTTTTGACTCGTATCGCAATCCTCACGACGACTGCTGCCGCCGCAATGGCCCCGCAGTTCGCAGTGTCCGCAACGCATCGGCCGGACTCGGGTTACGTGTGGTGGCAGGCGGAAAAACCGGCTGCCACCAATTTTCCCGCCTCCACCTGGCTTTCGGCGAACACGCCGCGGCAAAAGGCCGCCCTCTCCGGCGGACAATGGCTGACAGTTTACGGCCGGCAGCGCAAAACAGCTTTTTTCGCAACGTATAAACTCAACGTTCCCCACAACGGAACCTGGCGACTTTGGGTTCGCAAATGCGGGGAGCATGGCCCCTTTAAATATCGATTTGATTCTCAGCCCTGGAATTTTTGTTCGCGCCATGAACCGCTGATCGGCGGCACCACTGTCCGACAGTGGTTCCCGGCCAATTGGATACGCCTGGCGCGGGTTAAACTTAACGCCGGGCCACACCTTTTTACCATGGAACTTACCGCTCCCCGCAGCCGCAAGGTTATGGCCGCGTATGACTGCTTTGCCCTGGTTGCAGGCACCTTTATTCCGGACGGCAAAATGCCGCCCGGCCGGCGGGATATGGCCGCCGCCCCCGGCTGGTTCGCGTGGAATCCGCAACTCGGTGTTGCCAATGACCTCATTGATCTGCGCGGCCTGAATGAAAAGCAGGCCGGCGCCGCCGGTTATGTGCGGCGAAGCGGTGGAACGTTACGCCTCGCCGACGGGCGGCCGGTTCATTTCTGGGGGGTTGATGTCGGCAATGCCAACGTGGATCAGCCGCATTCCATGGTCCGCCTTATGGCAAAACGCCTGGCGGCGGCCGGCGTTAATATGGTCCGCTATCATGATTCGCTGCTGAACACCACCCATTCCCCGGCCGCAATTTCCATGCATAAGCTCCACGCGCTGCAATATATGGTTTATGCGCTCAAAAAACAGGGCATTTATACGGATTTAAGCACCTATTACGCCGCCTGGGACACCGCCGGGGCTTTGGGTATAAAGGGCCTGCCGCCCGGCGCATGGGGTACGGACTTGCTGTTTGTGGATCCAGGCGTGCGGCAACTGGATCGCCGCTGGATGCGTACAATCTTCACCGCACCGGATCCATGGAATCATGTTCCGCTGGGCCGGAACCCTGCCGTGGCCATTGTGGAAATTCAGAATGAAGACGGCCTGTTCTTCTGGAATTTCAATCGCAAAACATTTCCGGCCGCGCAATGGCACAGCCTGGAACATTCCTTCGCCCGGTGGCTGATCCGGCGTTACGGTTCCCTGCCCGCGGCCTATGCGGCATGGAAAAAAAAGGATCACAATTCCGGCAATGTGGTCAATCCGCATGACAGCATCCCACTGCAGCGGTTCTGGCTTTACAGCGCCTGGCACATGACGCGGCAGGGAATAAAAACCGTCCCGCCCCTGTTTCCCCGCACGGCGGACCAGGCTGAATTTCTGGCCCAATTCCAGCACCGGTTTTACCGGCGGATGGTGGCATACGTAAAATCGAAACTCCATATTCACTCATTGGTTTCCGCCTCCAACTGGACCACCGCCGACCCGGACCTGCTGGATGGCATTGAACGCTGGACCTATACCACCGGCGACCTGATGGATCGCCACGGCTATTTTGACGCCAACCACACCGGGCCGAATGCCGCCTGGGATGTCGCCGCCGGCCAGAAATTCATCAGCCGCCCCGCGGTGCTGCATCCGCGTGCCATGCCCTTTAACATGATTCAGACCGCCGGTTTCCCCAACATCATGACGGAAATCGGCTTTGATAACCCAAACAATTATCGTGCGGACGGGCTTATTCTGGCTTCCGCCTATGGCTCGCTGGACGGCCTGTCCGGGCTGGATTTCTTCGCCGTCGGCAACGATACCCTTGTGGATCATCAGATAAAAATGTTCCAGGTATGCAGTCCGGCCGTGATCGCGCAATTCCCCGCCGCCGCGGTCATATTTCGCCGCGGCCTGGTTAATCGCGAAGCGCCGGTGGTGCGGGAATGGACGGCCATTCGCCGGCTGCAATCGCTGGCAAACGCCCGGCATCCCCTGATTCCGCCGTTTGATCCGTTGTGGGATCTGGTGGGTCCGGTCGTCCGCCATTTTGATTCCCATCGCACCGCCTTTCAGCGCATGGCGATGGGGAATTTTCTTCATCCGGCCGCCAAAATCGTGACGAGTGCCAATCATGACCTGCATTGGAACTATAAAAAGGGCCGCCTTATTATCCGCGCGCCGGGAGTTGCCGGAGTCGTCGGTTTTATGCCGCCGGCCCGCGCGATAAAAACACCTGTCGCGGATTTCGCCATGAAAAACCGGTTCGCCTCCGTTCTGCTGGTGTCGCTCAATCGTCGGCCGTCGGCCCGGGCAAACCGCCTGCTGCTGCAGGTGATGACGCGGGAGAGGCCGCTTGGCTTTAAAACCCACGGCCATACCATTGCCTCCATCGGCGCGGGCCCATGGAACATTAAAGACATCCGCGGAACCGTTACGTTAAAAGGGGCGAATTGGGCTTCCGCCGTGGTGCAGGCACTCCATGCCGATGGCGTCGCGTCCAGGCATCCGCCCACGATGACACGAACCGCCGATTCCCTGACCATCCGGCTCCGGCCGCATGTGCTGTATTATTTGATAAGCCGCCGACCATAACCTGTTTCCGCCGGACGGCCCTGCCGCGCCGCATGGGGCATTATCTTCCCCGCCGGCGGCTATAGCTTGGTATGGCCGATATAATTACCGCCGCTTACGCCCAGCAAACCGTAACCGCACTTGCCGATGTTGCGCCGCAAATGCTCGCCGCCTGCATTTCCGCCGCATCGGACAGTGTGCGGCGTTTCTGCCGGCGAAATTTCATTCCGGTCCGTTATGCCGAAATTCACGATGCCGGCCGGCTGCCGGTGTTGATGCTGCGCGAAACACCGATTATCAGCGTGAATTCCGTCACCCTTTATCCCGATTCGTCCAACCCCATCGTGCTTTCCCCGGACCAGCTTGATATCCGCTCCGCCATCGGCCGAATTTCCATTAAACCGCAGATCGCGGCCGGTTTTCCCATGTTTCCCTTCACCGCCGGCCAGGGGCTTTGCGGATGGGCCGCCCCCGCCGCCTGGCCCTGCGATGCAATTGAGGTGGATTACAATGCGGGCTTCGGCTTTCAGACCCAAAGCACCGCGGCGATCAGCGCGGGCGACGCCGCCGTCGTGCCCGCCGCGATGAGCGGTACATTGCCGACGGATCCGACCGCGGAATGGGCCGTCACCGCCGGCACAATTCTTACGCTGGATGCTGGCAACGTGAATATGGAAACGGTTACCGTGCTTTCCACAACCACAACCTCTTTTACGGCGCAGTTCGCCAATCCGCACGCCGCCGGCTGCGGCATTCTGGGCCGGCAAATTCCCAATGATGTCCAGTTCGCCTGCGCCCTGCTGGCGGCCAATATGATCAACCAGCCGGACCTTACCAAGCAGCGGGAATCGATGGGAAAAACGGTGGGGTATGAATATGTGCTGCGCCCCGGCGATGTCTACTTTACCCCGGAAATACGCAATCTGCTGGTGCATTATCAGGATGCCATGGTATGACGCTTGCCCTGCTGTGCAAACATCAATTAACGCTGCAGCGCGCCGTTCAGACCGCCGGGCCGAACGGCGAAGTACTGCGCAACTGGCAGACACTCGCCGCGGCAATTCCCGCCGCGGTGCTCACGTTCCGCGCCCGTGCGGACAATGCCCTTGTCCGCCGCGGAATCGGAATTACCCATGTCATTCTTATACTCTATGCGGCTATTAACGCGACATTTTCGAGGG
>JAKBBN010000071.1 GCA_021808485.1 Planctomycetota bacterium
GGGGTGCATCTATCTGCAAATGCTTCGGGGACGGATATCAGGGTTGATGTGGGTGCTTGGCGAGCGCCGGTGGTTATCGGCGTCGCGTTCGCGCTCTGCGTGCTTGTGTGCATCGCGGTATGGTATCTCCTTCCCATTGCGATTATGCGGTACGCGTTTTTCTTGTGGTCCGTTTTCGCAATGTTCATCGCGAGTAGAATCGCTTTCCAGGATAGGCGGGTGAGGCGGGCGGTGGTTGGGGAATTATTGGAAATGGTCGGGCAGATTGCCCCACCGGCTCGATAATCGGGTGAATTTCCTGCCTCCCGCAAGGCTTCGGCCCTGGCCCCCAATCGCCAATTCTGTATTGCTTCATAGCGGAAAGGACTGTATGCGTACGTTGAGGATTGCCCTTGCTGAGGTGGTGGTGCTGGTGGTTGTGGGGGCGATCCTTCTTGCGATCGTCGCCACGGTGTACCGGTGGGGCCAAAAATCACCGCCCCTGATGGTTCGCTCCGGGATACAGTGGGAGTTCTTTGACCACTTAATATCGGCCGGTGAAGCACGGGCGGAGGCGGAGTCCGGCGCAGGTTACTGGCGAGCGGCGGTGTTGGAGAGATTACGCATCGCCGCTGCGCAGCAATTATTTGAGGAACACGAGGGATCACCGAGCAGCGCTTTGCCTGACGCCGTCTTTGCATTCCAAACTGCCGAGTCCGAGGCGCAGCGGCACGACGACACGGCGCTGGCGTCGGCCATCCGAACACTTCGAAGGGAACTTACCGACTATCACAAACCCGGCGATGCGCGGGGAGCAAAACGGGGAGGCAAATAGGGTTTTTGGGGCGGCAGACCGGGCACGGCGCAACACGCCCAGCGGTGCGGGTGCGGGTAATAAGTCGTTTACCGCCGCTGATGGTTCGTTCAGGGGGCAGGGTTCAGGGTCTATTTTTTTATTTGAAGAATTCGTGGTCACGCCGGCGGCGGGACGTTAACGTGCCGGCGAAGGCAGTAATTAAAACAGCGGGTCGCGGCAGGCGGTTTGGGGCGATGCCGCACGGGGCATTTTTATCCGTGCACAGGTATCTCCGGCCTGCGCGTCGGTAAAGTTATCCTTGCGGGCAATTGCGCGATGCACGCGTTATGTACGCTATGCACGCATTGTATGTTGAAGTTTTAAAAGTCATGGACAGTCCGCGGCGCCTGTTTTACTATTAAAAAATCGCCTGCCGCCGACACGGCCTTCCGGCCGTCGCGGTTCGCCGGCTTGAAACAGGAACGTACATGGCTACAACATCCAGCGAAAAAGGCAATTCCGGCGATCCGGCTGCAACCGCTCCCATACCGATGTTTGAGATTTTAACCCAATATCAGCCGCTGCGCGCGGAAATTGAACAGGCGGTGCGGCAGGTTCTGGATGCCACGGAATATATCGGTGGGGCGGCGTTGAAGCGGTTTGAGGAAAACCTCGGCCGATATACGCATGCCCACGCTGTTGCCGTCAGCAGCGGCACGGATGCCATTCTGGCGGCGCTCATGGCGCTGGGTATCGGCCGCGGCGATGACGTGGTGACCACGCCGTTCACTTTTTTCGCCACCGCCGGCTGCATTGCGCGCGCGGGCGCCAAACCGGTATTTGTGGATATTGATCCTGATACCTTTCTGGTGAATATGGCGGCGGTGGAAGCGGCAATCATTCCCTCCACGCGGGGGATCCTGCCGGTGCACCTGTTCGGCCAAATGTGTGATATGGGCCGATTGATGGAAATCGCCCGGCCCCGTGGGCTTGCCGTAATTGAGGATGCCGCCCAAAGTATCGGCGCCCGGGACCCCGCCGGCCGGCAGGGGGCGGAAGCGGGCACGGCGGCGTGCCTGTCGTTTTATCCAACCAAAAATCTTGGCGCCGCCGGGGATGCCGGTGCGGTGCTGACCCGTGACGCGGAACTGGCCAAACGCATCGCCCAAACCCGGCAGCACGGTGAAACCACCCGTTATCATCACGCCTTTGTGGGCGGCAATTTCCGACTCGACGGCATTCAATGTGCCGTGCTGGATGTAAAATTAAAGCACGTTGATAAGTGGAACACCCGCCGCCGGCGGATTGCGGAAATTTATAATCTCCGTTTTGCCGGCTCGGACGTTCGGCCGCCCGTGGTTGAACCCGGTGCATATCACGTTTACCACCAGTATGTGGTCCGCGCCCCGCGGCGGGACGCCTTGCGCGACCATTTGATCAATCGCGGAATCGGCTGTGCGATTTATTATCCGTTGCCGCTGCACCTTCAGGAATGCTTTTCATATCTGGGATACAAACAGGGGCAATTGCCGATTGCGGAACAGGCCTGCCGGGAAGTACTGGCTCTGCCGGTATTCCCCGAATTAACCGATGCGCAGGTGAATCGCGTGGCGGACGGCGTCCTGGAGTTTTACCGGGGTTAATCCGGCCTCATTGAACCGATCAGGCAGCCGCCGGAACAGCGGCCATCGCATGGGATGGATTGGGATCCGGCCGTTTAATAACCCATGTAAGAAAAATCACCCCGCCAATCAGCATCGGCACACTGTAAATAATGCCCAGGCTTATCCAATGGCCGAAAATCAACTTCGGCTGATCTCCCACGCGAAACTGCTCCCCGATAATCCGCATGATCGGATAACCCACCGCAAACGCACCGGCCGCAATTCCTTCCTTCTTCCATTTGCGGCCCACCAGGAAGCAAATCAAAAAGAGCACCAGGCCCTCGAAAAACGCCTCAATCAGTTCACTGGGAATGCGCGGCGGCAGAATATGGCGCAACTGCGCAATGACAAATGGATGACCCTCGCGCGCCAAATTCACGATCTCCTGCCGCGGATTGGCGGCCATTGCATGCGCCAGATTCGGATGTCGCAGCAGAATCTGTTCTTCCAGCCGGTGGACGGCCAAGGGACTTACCGTAGGTTCCACCTTCAGCTGTGGCGGGAAAATAAGTTCGGTGGGGTATTGCACGGCAAGGGGGCCGTGCCACACATGACCGTACAGTTCGCCGTTAATAAAATTGGCGATTCGGCCGAAAAACAGGCCGATGGGTGCGACCATCGCGCCGCAATCCAGCAGGTTCATCCAGCGGTAACCGTGCCGCCGTCCGAATACCCATGTGGCAATAAACACACCCAGGATTCCGCCATGGGCCGCCATGCCGCCGTCCTGCACCATCAGCAGGCTCCACCATGGGAACTGCGAGGAGAACGTGGTGAACATGTGCGGCCGGTATAAAGCCGCCTCGCCCAGCCGTCCGCCGATCATCACTCCGAAAATAGCTACGAACAGGACAAAATCGGCCAGTTTGTCCCGCGGCAGCAGCATGCGACCGGTTTTGATAAATCGCGCCATCAGCAAGTAGGCAATGATAAAGCCGGTGAGATAGGCCGTGCCGTACCAGCGGATGCCGATGTTGGAATGTCCCCATTGCACAATAAACGGATTAAGCGTTTCAATGTAATATCCAAGAACCGGGGTCACGTTACTCCTTTGGCCGCATATCCGGAGGCGGCCATACTACTGTTACCAATACCGTATGGTTCATTTTTTTGCTTTGCCGGATTATTTGCCGGCAAAGAACGGTTTTGCCGCAACGGCATTGCCGGTTCACCGCCGGCCAGCCGGATACTTTACCGAATAAACAAATTTTCTTACACTGCCGGTCCCGCGGCTTGGCTGCCGGCGGGGGCAAGGGCGGCCCGATTGATCGTGCAAACGTGATGCACCCATCGGGCGGGTCGCCGGTTTTAAGGATGTGGCATGGCATTTGTAAAATCCCGGCGATTGCAGGCATTACCGCCTTACCTGTTTATGGAAATAGACAGGAAAAAAAGGGCATTGCTGGCCGCGGGCAAGGATGTCATCAATCTTGGCGTCGGCGATCCGGATCTGCCCACACATAAATTTATTATTGACGTGATGTCGCAGGCCATTTACGACCCGAAGAATCATCGGTATCCGTTTGATGAAGGTGTGCCGGCGTATCGGCAGGCGGCGGCTGAATTTATGCACCGCCGATTCGGCGTAACGGTGGATGCCGACAAGGAAATATTGACCACTATCGGCTCCAAGGATGGCATTGCCCATCTGCCGCTGGCCGTGATTAATCCCGGCGATACAGTGCTGGTGCCGCAGCCGGGCTATCCGGTTTATGCGACGGGAAGCAGTTTTGCCGGCGGAAAAGTCCACACCATGCCCTTGCTGGGAAAAAATGAATTTCTGCCGGATTTGGACGCCATTCCCGAAGAGGTGCGTCGGCAGGCCAAACTGCTCTGGCTGAATTACCCGAATAATCCCACGGCCGCGACCGCCCCAATGGCCTTTTACGAAAAAGCCGTGGCCATGGCCAGGGAATACAATTGGGTTATTGCCAATGACCTGGCGTATGGCGAGGTATATTTTGAATCCGCTCCGCCGAGTATTTTGCAGATTCCCGGCGCGCGGGATGTGGCCATCGAATTTCATTCCCTGTCCAAAAGCTTCAACATGACCGGATGGCGTATCGGCTGGGCCGCCGGCAATAGCGACATTATCGCCGCACTCGGGCAGGTGAAGGGAAATGTGGACTCCGGGCAGTTTAACGCCATTCAAGTCGCCGGGGCCGCCGCGCTGGAACATTTTGACCACGCACTGGTTAAACAGCAGATGGCGATTTACCGCGGCCGCCGCGACGCCCTTTACGACGGCCTTACGGCCCTGGGATGGAAATTCCGCAAGCCGTCCGCCGGTTTTTTTTGCTGGGTTAACACGCCGGACGGTCTTCCATCCATGGATTTATGCGCCCGGCTTATTGATGAGGCTCACGTGGTAACCGTGCCCGGCGCCGGCTTCGGCCCGGCCGGGGAGGGCTATTTACGCATGGCCCTGACGGTGGACGAATCGCGCATCCGGCAGGCCGTGGAGCGCATCGGCAAGCTTTCCGCAATCCGCGGTCGGCCGCCCGGCTGACAACGTTAAATTCGCCGGGGTGGGCCCGGGAAAAACATGATTTTTGACGTAAAATGAAAAATTTCCTCAACGGATCTCAAAATCCTGCGTATAGTTATTTGGACGGTATTGCCGATGAATAAATAGTCTTCGTCGGTTTCCGGTCCGCGGGTGACATCCGCGGACTTTCAAAAAGGGGGCGGTATATGACTGCCATTAACGGCCCCGCACTGCTGGACCTGAATACGCAAAGTGATCTGTTTGAACCGGGGGGAAACTATTCACTTAAGCTGCCGGCAGGTTTTCCGGATAACCTTAAACGCCTGTTTTCCTGGTTTGGGGCCATGCACTTCCCGGTTATAAGCACCCGGTTGCATACGGTTGCCCATCTGGACCCGTCCCACCGCGTCCCTGTATGCACGCCCGGCAGCATGGGTTATGAAAAGCTGGCCTGCACTGTGCTGCCGAATCATCTGGAATTACCGGTGGATTGCGGTACGGATCTGCCTGCGGAAGGCTTCACCACCGCTCAGCAATATATTTTTGACCTGCCCGATGCCAATCCGTTTGATTCGCCGCGTCTGGACCGCCTGCTTTCCGAAACCGATGCGGGGATATGGCTGGTGGTGGGCGGGCCGCTGGAATCTTCATATCGCCTGGCGGTTTTGGGGCTTTTACAGCGCCGGCAGAAGGTGGCGATTTTGAAGGAATGCACCGGCTGCCGGGAATCCTACGATGGCGAAATGACCCTGCGGCAACTGGAAAGCAAGAATCTTGAATGGTTTACGGTTGAGCAGGCGATCGCCCGCTTTACCCCCAAGCCGCGCGTTATTCGCAGCGGTGCGGTAACACGTCCGCGGCGTCGTCGGCGGATGCGGCTGCTGCCTCCTTATCGGGCCGGCGGTCGGCCGAGCAATAGTGCTCCGCGTTTTCGTACTTTCGGAACATGATCACCCCTCACCACCCATCGGCCTACTTGCCTTGCGGTATAATTAAACAGCAAAATGGGCCTGCGGACCTATGGCGAGCCGCAGCGGCCGGGTTATTTTGTGCCCACGGCGGGCCGGTAGCCCGGTGCATGACAGCCTTTGGGAGCGCCGTTGATGTGCGGAAGGTTCACAATTACCCAGCCGGCGGTTGTTATTGCCGCCTTGCCCGGTCTGGTAATGGATAAACTGCCGGCGCCGCGGTACAACGTTGCCCCGGGGCAGCAGGCCCCGATGGTGCGGCTTAAAAATGGACGGATGGAATTGGTTCAGGCCACATGGGGGCTTGCGCCGCGGTTTGCCGATGCGGACGCCCGGTTGCTGATTAACGCCCGGTCGCAAAGTGTGCATCAAAAACCGACTTTTGCGCCGCTTTTTGCCGGCCGTCGCTGTGTTATTCCCGCGGATGGATTTTATGAATGGCCGCAGAATGGAAGGCAGGGAGCGGAGGCCCATTATTTTAAGTTTCGAGGCAATGATTGCTGCGGCTTTGCCGGAATATGGGATGGTGAAAACAGCGGCGTGAAGGAGGACGGTATTCGATTTGTGATTTTGACCACATCCGCCTTGGCGCCGGTTTGTGAAATTCATGATCGAATGCCGGTGATATTGCGGCGGGGCCGAATCATGGATTATTTGTCTGAGCCGGCCGAAGCGGAAATTCATTCGCCCGGCAGCCAAGATGAAGTGGCATCGGCCGGCAGACGGGCCCATGCACGACTGATGGCCATGATTTCCGCATGGGACTCGGATTTATTGGAATCAATTCCGGTGGGACGGGCGGTGAACCGAGTGAGCAACGACAGTCCGGAGTGCATTCGATTACGCCCTCCAAAAGAAGGTTTATTTAAATAAATGTTCCTTAAATGGTATGAAATATTCGTTAAAAAGTTTGTATTTTGATCATTTCAGGATTAATTAACCAATGTTTCGTGACGATATCCGGCAGTTGTGGCGGTCGACTATAATTTTTCGAAAGACGAAAAAAACAAACTCTTGCCTGCGAATTCCGCATGCGGTATTATGGTGGGCTTGGTAATTTCGCGTGCGACCCATGCTGCGGAAGACCGACCGCTATTCCGGTTCGGCAGCAATGGAGGACTGCGGAGTATCACCGGCGGCATGGCGCACCGTGTCATGGGCCTTGGGTGAAGCTGTGATTGCCCGACGTTTCAGCCGCCGGACGTATGCATTGGATAATCGAGCCTGATGTTGCGGTTGGTTGGCCGCATCGGTCCGGTTCGGCAGCAGGAAAACAGATTTATGCTCAAGGTAAAATCCCGCGGAAATGAAACTGTGGATCAAATGCTTCGGCGCTTTAAAAAGCTCTGTGAAAAAGAGGGGCTTATTAAAGATATGAAGCGGATTGCCTATTACGAAAAGCCCAGCGAGCGCCGGCGTCGGCAACTCCGCAAGGCACAGAACCGCCAGCAGAAGATTCAACGTGAAGGTGTACCGGCCCCGGCGCCGGTGTCCTGAAAGCCGCGGGTTGTTTCTTCCGCGTTAATCGGCCGGGTCGGCGGTGCGAAAACGGCATGATCCGACGGCGGCAGTCCGGTGCAGTGAAAATCTTCACGGCGGGTATTTCGCCGGAGTGTTGCAGACTGTGATTGGCGGGGGTACACTAACTAATCTTGACCGAAATGCCGCTGATTATGATTGTCGGCGGTGCGGCGGGAAGGCGGCGGTATGACGGTCGGCCAGGGTGTTGTCGGCCGGTTCTGGTGTCTGGCCCGTTGACCCGCGGGATTGCGATGGAAACGGAAACATCCGCTTGATTCCGGACGCACGCAATGCTGCTGTAGCTCAGTTGGTAGAGCGCGTCCTTGGTAAGGACGAGGTCATGGGTTCAAGTCCCATCAGTAGCTTTCGGTCCTGTGTATTGCGGCCTGCGACACCGGCATACGTAAGATGTTGTCGCGGGAACTGCAGGCGGTATTAATGTTGTTTCGCGGCGGCCGTTGGCTGCCGGCTGCGGAACGGTTGTTTTTGGTTAACTACTTTTTTTGTGACCTTCAGGAGGTTATCACTCATGGCCAAGGGCGTATTTGAACGTAAGAAGCCGCACGTTAACGTAGGCACGATTGGTCATATTGACCACGGTAAAACCACGCTGACCGCGGCACTGACAACAGTCTTGGCGCAGCAGGGCCTGGCGCAGGCCGTGGCCTACGATACGGTGGCGAAAGCTTCGGAAAAACAGGGTCGCCGCGATCCTTCCAAGATTGTGACGATTGCCGTATCGCACGTGGAATATGAATCCACCAATCGGCATTACGCGCATATTGACTGCCCCGGTCACGCGGACTTTGTCAAAAACATGATTACCGGCGCCGCTCAGATGGATGGTGCGATTCTGGTGGTTTCCGCCGCCGATGGCCCCATGCCGCAGACGCGTGAACACGTGCTGCTGGCCCGCCAGGTGAACGTGCCGCGCATCGTGGTGTTCCTGAACAAGGTCGACCTTGTGGATGATCCGGAACTGCTGGACCTGGTGGAACTGGAAATCCGCGAACTGCTCAACAAGTACAAGTTCCCCGGGGATGAAGTGCCGATTATCCGCGGATCAGCGGTGGCCGCTCTGAAGAATCCGACGGATGCCAAGGCTATTGAGCCAATCATGCAACTTGTGGCCGCCCTGGACAGCTACATTCCGGAACCAACACGTGAAACCGATAAGCCGTTCCTCATGCCGGTGGAAGATGTGTTTTCCATCAAGGGTCGCGGAACGGTGGGCACGGGTCGTGTGGAACGCGGCGTGATTAAAGTCGGTGATGAAGTGGAAATTGTCGGTCTGAAGAAAGACCCGATGAAGTCCGTCGTCACGGGCGTGGAAATGTTCCAAAAGACGCTGGATCAGGCGATTCCGGGTGACAACGTCGGTCTTCTGCTCCGCGGTGTTGAAAAAGAACAGCTGGAGCGCGGGCAGGTTATCGCCAAGCCGGGTTCCATTACTCCGCACACAAAGTTTGAGGCGGAAATCTATGTGCTCACGAAGGAAGAAGGCGGCCGACATACCGCATTCTTCAAAGGGTACCGTCCGCAGTTCTATTTCCGTACAACGGATGTCACCGGATCGCTGGATTTGACCAGCGGCGCGGAAATGGTGATGCCGGGCGACAACGTGAAGATCAACGTTGATCTTGGCGAATGCCCGATTGCCATGGAGCAGGGCGTTCGCTTCGCTATTCGCGAAGGCGGCCGTACCGTCGGTGCCGGCGTTGTAACCAAGATCATCGCCTGACGCATGAATTCATGGTAATTCCGGATGAATGACAACGGCCACGCGGGCGGGTGAAAACCTGTCCGCGTGGCTTTTCAGTGAAACAGGCCAAAGGAAAGTCGGCTGGTTTTCCGGGGCTGCGGCAATCGCCGACCAATCGTAGCTCCCTAAAATTATTTCCGTCAACGCGGAAATTTGTAGAGTTGTTGGAACGCGCGGAAATTATGATTCCATGCACTTGGTCGCTTTTTGACTTCGCCTTTTTGCTTGGAGTTCCGCGGCAACATCGTATAATGTAGTGCTTTGCCTAATTGAGCCGACGGGCCGGGGTATTTTTCCCGGTGAACGGCCTTAGGTTCAACGGTTGGAGTAACAGTCATGGCGCGTGAATGGGTTTGGCTTCAATGCAATGAAACCAAGGACCTGAACTATCGTATCAGTATTAATCCAAAGGAAATGGATACAAAAATGGTATTCCATAAGTTTTCGCCGCGATTGCGGAAACATACGGAACACAAGATCAAGAAAGGCAAATAAGCAATCCGGCGCACGGCATGATATGGGCCCGGGTTTAATGGTTTTTACGACAGTAGCTCAATTGGCAGAGCACCGGTCTCCAAAACCGGGGGTTGCAGGTTCGACTCCTGCCTGTCGTGTTGTTCGTCGGATCGGTTCCGGCAGGTTAGGTTGAATAGCCGCCTTTTGCGGCTATGAATTAAGCAGGCAGCTCAGGCTGCGGGATATGGCCAGTGTCGGCATTCAGTATATATAAAAAAGGCCAGGGCACGTATGTGCGATGGGGAACTGTGATTGGTATCGCGGTTCTGGTGCTCCTGGGTGTGCACTGGGTCTGGGATACGTTTATGCCCACGGCGCCGGGGCCGGTTTTGATGATCACCGGGTTGGTGATCGTTGTTCTGGGGGCATGGCTTTGCTTCTGGCTGGTCAATAAACCGTCATTTGCGGATTTTATGATCCTGGCGGAAAGCGAAATGCGGAAAGTTGTGTGGCCCACTGCGTCCGGCGTTTTCCGCTCCACGCGGTTGGTCATCATTCTGACATTGGGGCTGGCCCTGATGTTGTTCATTGTTGACTGGGCGTTTGTGACGTTGTTTACATGGATGGGAATTATTAAGTAACACGGCGGTAATGACCTGCCGAAAATCGGAGTTTCAGGTGACAGATTCATCCACAACATCATCTCCCGCAGCATCAGTCGGTTCGTCCCCACGTCAGTGGTTTGTGCTGAAGGTGGCTTCCAACCGTGAAGATCAGGTGCGTGACGCACTGGATCGCAAAATCAAGCTGGAGAATCTGGGGCATATCATCGGCAGGGTTCTGGTGCCGCGCGAACGCGTGAAGCGCGTGAAATCCGGCCGACAGAAAGTGGCGGAGAAGAAGCTCTATGCCGGGTATGTTTTCGTGGAAATGGAACTGAACAGCGACGGTACTATTCAGGAAAAGGCTTGGTACCTGTTCAAGGAAACACAGGGGGTGGGTGAGTTCATTGGTGAAAAAAACAAACCTTTCCCTTTGCCCGCCCCGGAAATTGAAAAAATACTGGCCGAAGCCGATAAGCCGGATGCCGACCCGACGGTGAAGGTCGAATTCCGCAAGGGCGATGCGGTCAAAATTCGCGAAGGTCCATTTGAGAGTTTCGAGGGAAATGTGGACGAAATTTTCCCGGAAAAAGGCGAGGTTCGCGTTATCGTGACGATTTTTGGACGGGCTACGCCGCTGGAACTGGAATATTGGCAGCTTGAAAAGGTGCAGTAACCGCAAGTGAGGCGGTCTGATATAAGGCGCCTTTTCTGCATGGCAATATCCGCAGTCCTGATTGGTAACGACAGGTAAGGTCATGCAGAAATTCATCATCCATTATTCCGGGCCGGACCGTGAACGGACATCCGGTGAATTGCCGGGAGGCTCACGGCCCGGGCTGCCGGCCATAATCCTTGGCGGATTGGTGCTGGCGCTGCTGGCCGTCGTGGCTTTTTTCGCCCTGTCCGTACTGATTGTCATTGTGGCGATCGGCGCCGTGTTACTGCTCCTGCGATACTTTGCCCGGCGGATTACCGGAAAGTTTGCGGGGTCCGGTAGCAGGCGCACGGCGCGGCGGGATGACGGCCGGGTGAACGTGCGGGTCGTGGAGCACCAGGACTCGCCGCCGGATATGTGAAAGCCGCTTTACTCCAGACCCTGATTGGGGCTAAAATGGCGGATTCGGGATAGGCCGGACTGTCCGTTCATGGAGACAGCGGCTGCCCAAAGAGACTGGGGCTGCAAACCGGCAGCCCGGATGCCCAGTGCTGGGCGCCAAGCGCGATGCTTGTGGAAGAGTTTGATATTGCGGCTGCGATTGCGGCCGGCCTTTTACCCACGCGGGAAGAACAAGGATTAACCCATGGCCAAAGTTAAAGAAGTAGCGAAAAAATTCAAAATGCAGGCGCCCGGCGGTACCGCCACTCCCGCGCCCCCGATTGGACCTGTGCTGGGCGCCAACGGCGTAAACCCGGGGCAGTTTATTCAGCGGTTTAACGCCGCCACCGCGGCGCTTAAGGGCAAGGTTGTCGGTGTCGAGGTGACCGTTTATACGGATAAATCCTTCGATTTCGTCGTCAAGACGCCGCCGGCATCGGTGATGATCAAGGATATTCTGGGAGCGGAA
The DNA here is from genome assembly GCA_021808485.1 of Planctomycetota bacterium. GTDB lineage: Bacteria > Planctomycetota > Phycisphaerae > WQYP01 > WQYP01 > JAJYPG01. Next base: position 11,805 of record JAKBBN010000071.1, read on the forward strand.
AAAGGGAGCGGTGAACCGAATAAGAATAAAATCGGCAAGCTCACCAAGGCTCAATTGCGAAAGCTGGCCCAGGAAAAACTTCCGGATCTGAACGCTCCCACCGTTGAGGCGGCGGAAAAAATTCTTGCCGGTACCGCCCGCTCCATGGGCGTGGAAATCGGCGGCTGAAAACCGGCGTTCCGTCCACAAAAACCGGGGCGGAGATGGTTGCTGCAAGCCTCCGGCCGTGCCGGCATCCGCTGTCATGTGTTTCCTGAACCGATAGGCCGCTGAACCGGATGTCCTGATGAAACTGGCATTCTCTTCCAATGCATTCAAAAAAACATCGCTGGAGGAGGCGCTGGACGTTATCGCGCACGTCGGCTATCCGGGCATTGAAATCATGGTGGATGTGCCGCACGCATATCCGCCGCACATGCCGCATCAGCGGATTATCGATCTTAAATCAAAAATCGCCGATTATCGCATGGAGGTGTCCAATCTCAATGCCTTTACGCTGTTCGCCGTCGGTGATACGTACCATCCAAGCTGGATAGAAAAAGATCCCGCCCGTCGGCAGCAGCGCATCGAGCATACGGTCAATGCGATCGCACTGGCCAAAGATCTGGGCGCCAAAACAATTTCCCTGCAACCCGGCGGACCGCTGGTAAATATCAGCCGCAGTGAAGGCCTTGAACTTTATTCCGAGGGGCTCCAGCGTGTGCTGGTACTGGCGAAACAGGCGGGCGTGATATTAATGGTCGAGCCGGAACCGGGGCTGCTTATTCAAACCAGCGATGAATGCGTTGATTTTTTAAAGCAGGTAAATCATCCGAACTTGAAAATGAATTGTGATCTGGGGCATTTTTATTGCGTCGGGGAAGACCCCGCGGCGGTATTGCGGCGGCATGCCGAATGGATCGGTCATGTGCATTTGGAAGATATTGCGGCCAATCGCGTGCACCAGCATTTAATTCCCGGCCGCGGGGCGATGGATTTTTCCGCGATTTTCGCCGCACTTAAAACCATTGACTGGAAAGGCTGGGTCACCGTGGAACTCTATCCATACGAAACCACGGCACAGCAGGCCGCGCAGGAGGCCTTTGATTTCCTGCAGAAATATATTTAAGCCGTACCGCACCTCCCTTTTCAACGGCGCTGATATACCCGGATATAATCAACTTCAAAATATCCGGGAAATCGGGTGCCGGCCGGATTGCCGCCGGATCGGCCGCCCACCGCAAGGTCCAAAATCATGTATGCCGGCTGATGAAACGGATTGAAATTATTGAATCGCGGGTCCAGCGTGCGGGTCAGATCGACATGATTGTATAATGTTCCGTCCATGTACAAACGAATATAGGATGGCTGCCAATCCATGACCCACAAATGAAACCGTTTTGCCCAAAATGGATCATGCGGGCCCCCAACGGGTGTAAATTTGCTGACCCATTGCGCCCGGCCGGCGGCGTTCTGCCAGGCGACGTTGGCATTCACATGGCCGGCATAATACTCCATGATGTCAATTTCGCCGCAGGCGGGCCACGGCTTGGAAATACCCAGCATCCACCAGGCCGGCCAAAGTCCGGGGCGGGTATCCAAGCGTGCGCGCATCGCGAAAAGGCCGAATTGCCATGCCCGCTTGCCGCGGGTGCTGAGCGCTGCCGATGTATACTCGGCGAATTGCCGCCGCTGCCGCCAATCGCCGTCCGCACGGTAATCCGGATTTTTAACACGCTGCCGGCGCGCCTGAATGATCAAACGGCCGTCACGGCAGAAGGCATTTTCCGGCTGATACCACTGGGCTTCATGGTTCCTTACAAAGCCGTGCTCGCAGCCCCAATAACGCGGGTTTGGTCGGCCGTCGCGATCAAATTCATCATGCCATGCAAGCCGATAGCCGCGGGGCGGCCGCAGCGTGGTTGTTGCGGCATTGGAATAGTCAAGGCGATTCAACGCCGCGGCGGCAACGGTTCCGGTGGCCGCTGACCGCCTCAGAAAGCTGCGCCGCGATGATAAAGCCTGGTGGGTGGTCATTGGCCCGCCTGTTCAGTCCGCCGTATCCGGCTCCTATCCGCGAGTGCCGCCTGAGGACCCGGTCGGCGGATGGCTGATCTCTCCGGGAAGCTGCGTATTAAACGGTGAAACACCATTGGATGGGGCATTGCCGCCTGCTGGTTGCGTGGCGGCCGGTGCGGTTCCGTCGGTCCGCGGCTGATTAAGCGTGGCGTACAGGTCCCGGCGCCGGTGGCTGATTTTCTGGATATGGAAAATCGCCGGCAACTCCTGTTGTTTGCAGAGTTTATACAGCATCACGATCAAGCGTTGATAGGACAAGGCGATATACGGCTTACGCGGATCAAACTTCGGGGAAAATGGGTTGGGCGCCGAACCAAGTGCAATGATCAGACCGGGCAATTGGGTCCCGCACGATAGTTTGACCGTCCGCCCGGTCAATGGTCCGCGATAATAAAGTTCGACCGGTTCGACCGCAGGCCGGCTTGTCGGCGGTGATAATTTCATGGCGTTGGAAAAAAGCCCCTTCTTGACGCCGGAGGCCGGCGCCTGGGCGGGTTCAGGTGCATCGGCCGCTGCCGGCTTTGTGGCCGTGGACAGGGAATAGTTGATGATAACCGTATTGGCGGGGCTGATATACAGACTGCCCGGCACCAGGGAAGGGACTTTGCCGATGACGGCAATACGCTGATGACCGGTGGTGGTCACATACACAATGGCCGGTTGGTTGGTCGGAAGTACATCCAAGGTGAATTTTCCGCCGACGATCTGAGAGTAAATCAGGCCGGAGTGAATTCTCCGCAGCGCGCGATATCCCATGATTCGCATTGCCGGCTGGGGCATGGTAAGCAAGCGGGTGAAGGCCAGTGTGGCATTGATGTGATCGCGGCAACGCTCCAGCGCGTGAACCGCGGATGTTTGAAATGCGCTCGCGGGGTCATCGGCAATTTTCACCATTCGCACAATCGCTTCCTGGTCTCCCAGCAGAGTGCCGGCCTGTAGGCAGTAAAAGCTGGTGGATACACTTGTGGATGCATAATGTTGCCGCAGGATTGGAATGATCGTGCGGCCGAGCTGTCTCAGAGCCATGGCCAGCTGGCGATGGGGTGCAATGGGATTATGCAGATCGTGAATTAAAACCACCGCCTGATGCTGCGTGAAACCCGGAATATCCTGCTGCAAAGACAAGTGGAGCACCAGGTTGACAAATCGTGCCGGATCATGGCGGTATTTATTCGGCACATGAAGGCTGATAAGCACATCATTTTCCGCCGTGGCCGCGGGAGGAAAACTCCCGTAACGTTCATTGATAATCCGTTCCACAAGTGCCGCGATGCGGAATGACGGCGTATAAAGCTGCAAAAGAACCGGTAAGTCAGCCGTTACCACGCCGCCGCCAATGATGCGTCCGTTGCGGGTAAGATCCGTCGGCTTAAGCAAATGACCCGACTTGGAGAAGGGATCACAAAATACCGGACCGCGGCCGTGGGCAATGGGTGTGGATTGAAACGCCCTTCGCAGATGTACGCGCAGCGGCAACGGCCAAAGCAGTCCGTTTTCCAGGCTGGTGGTCTGGCTGCCGGGAAGAGCGGCAATATACAGATCAAAGGTGGTGCCGCGGGTCGCCAGCGCGGGAATTATTCCCTCGACATCCACCGCGGATATTTGCCGTGAGGAAAGAATCTGCCGGGGATCATATTGACCGGTATTTTCAGAGCGGAAACCGACACCGTTCTTCAGCAGGCGGTTCATCATAATATGCCGGATTTCCGGGGGCATTTCGCCGCTGCCGGTATTCGGCAGGCCGGCTACCACGCCCCACCCGCGAACCAGGATAGGGCTGTTATAGGCAAGCGTCGCCACCGATTCCACGGTGCCTTTCAGCCCCGGTGCGATGGTGGGGAGCGGAAGTCTGTCTTGTTTGGCGATTGGCGGAGCGCTGGCGCGCCGGGCGCCGGAACACGCGGTAAGACACAAGGCTGAAACCGCGGAAATGCCCGCGATTCCGGCGAGTTGCAACAGGCGTGAAATGGGGTGCTTGATAGACATCGGAACTCCATGGAGTTTTACCGTTAAGCGGCACGTTCCCCAGGCTTGTCATGCAGCCGCGGAAACGTGCCCGGCCAAGACCCTAAAGCATACCCCGGTCGAGTGCACAATACCACGACGGCGGGGTCGGAAAATCAATAATATCCGCATGCGTGAATCAACGGTAGGAGGAATCCTTATGCCGGACCATGCCGCAATGCTGTATTAAAAAACCGACCATTGCCTGACGGCTCCGCGGCCGGTGATTGATTAGGTTAATGTTGGCGGAAGATTATTTTTCACGCTTCCGTGCCGCTTGACCATCCGCCGCGTGCCGTTTGGCGCCGGTTGATTTCAGGCAGGGCTATCGCTTTTGTAAGGATGTATCTCATGATTACAGCGAACGGATCCTCAAATTCGGAGGGTGAGCATTATGGCTTCGTGAAGAAGGCCTGTCGGGCGGTTGCCGGACGGTTTTACCGCAAATCGTCTTTTTATTTATTGCTGATAGCCGGTCTGCTGGTGATGGTGGAGGTTCTGCGGGCGAACGGGCGGCATGTCGGCAAGGCTGCATCCGGACTGGCCGCCAATATCGCGGCCGGTCATCACCCGTTCGTCCCATTCGGGTTTTTATGGTCCACGAATTTTGCGCCTTATGAGCGTGTGGGCTTGTTCATGGTACTTGGCATCGCCGTGGCCGGATTGCTGTATGCCGGCTATCTGGCGCGGTTTGTTCGCGCGGCGGACCGCGGCACGCCCAAGATGCGCGAGGTGGCCCTTGCAATTCGCGAGGGCGCGCAGGCCTATCTTCGGCGTCAGCGGCGGACCCTGCTGCCCATTATCGGCGTGGTGACGCTGCTGCTGATCGTCACGGCCAAGTGGCACACCGCTGCGGGGATCAGTCTTCCATTCGGTCGCGGATTCGCTTTTCTGATGGGCGCGTTTTTCTCCATGCTGGTGGGGACCATCGGCATGCATATGGCCGTGCGCGGCAACCTTCGGGTGGCAGCGGCTGCCCGCACAGGATTTGGCCGGGCCTTGCAGATAGGCTATCGCACCGGAACGGTCACGGGCATGCTGACAGATGCCCTGGGTTTGCTGGGAGCGACGCTGATTTTCATGTATTTCGGCGACCGCGCGCCTGAAGCACTGTTGGGCTTTGGTTTTGGCGGTACGCTGCTGGCTCTTTTTATGCGGGTTGGCGGAGGGATTTACACAAAAGCGGCCGATGTGGGCGCGGACCTGG
>JAKBBN010000145.1 GCA_021808485.1 Planctomycetota bacterium
ATGCGCGACAAAGGGGCGGGCCTTCGGCTGTTGGTGGAGCATGTTTACGCCCCGCGGGATTATGCCCGGTCTGCATTTAACCTGCTTAAGCCCGGTGGATTGGCCCTCATTTCCACACCATACAACGGATATCTTAAAAACCTTGCGATTGCCGCGTGCGACGGATTTGACCGCCATGTTTCCCCGCTGTGGGATCATGGGCACATCAAATTCTGGTCGGTGAAAACATTGACCGCTCTTCTGACTGAGGCAGGGTTTTCGGATATTTCATTCGCCTTTGCCGGCTGCATTTCGTGGCTCGCAAAATCAATGGTCGCGATCGCACGCCGCCCGGCCGGATGATTGCTGCAACGCCTTCCCATGCCGAAGGCAAGCGGTCGGCCAAATTGTCCCCATGACCCGCATGGCCGACTTCCGGCGCCCCTCCGCCCCGATAAAAGCCGGGAGTCAACCGCGGCCAATTGCGGCGGCGTTAAAATTCCCGGCGGCGGCGGGCCGGAGCGATCTTGCATAATTTGCGATATTTTGCGACTGTGCGCCGCGCCAGGGTAATTCCCTGCTCTTTTAATTTGTCCACAAGGTCGTCATCGGAAAGCGGCTGTTTTTTGTTCTCATGTTCAATCAGATCCAGAAGCCGCGCTTTTACCGCATCCCAGCTCATGGATTCACCGGATGCATTCTCCATCCCCCCGGTGAAGAATTGCCGCAATGGAAATACTCCGCGGGGCGTCTGGACATATTTTTCGGCCACCGCCCGGCTTACCGTGGCCACGTGAATGCCAAGCTGATCGGCCACGCCGGTCATGGGCAGCGGTTTGAGGTGTTCCGGGCCCAGATCGATGAATTCCTTCTGCCGGTCCACAACCACCCGCAGCACACGCAGGAGCGTATTGCGACGCTGGGCAATGGAATCAATCAGCCAGCGGGCGTTGCGGATATTGCCGGATAAAAACTGCCGGGTTTTGGTGTCCACGGCCTTGGTGCGGGCCATGCGCGTATACACATCGTTGATGCACAGCCGCGGAATTCGATCATCGGTCAAACGGATCAGGTATTCGCCGGTCTGCTCATCAGGTTCAATAATGGCATCCGGCGTAACGGCCGGTACCGGGGCGCTTACCAGCAGCCGGCCCGGACGCGGGGTTAGATGCCGGGCCATATACGCCCGTGCCCGGTTGATTTGCTCCACCGAGTATCCGGATTTGCGGGCTATATTCGGCAGCCGGTTCATTTCCAAATCATCAAGATGGTGCATTACCAGGTCCGTGGCAATGGACAGGTCCGGGGCGCCCGGTTCCTCGGCAAGTGCCTGAAGCTGCAACAGCAGGCATTCCCGCATATTGCGGGCGCAAATTCCGGGCGGCTCCAGGCGCTTTTGCAGGATCGGAATAGTCCGCTCCAAATCCTGCCGCTTTACACCCGGCGGCAATTGACGGCAGATGACATCCAGACTGTCCCGGATAAAACCATCTTCATCCACCCAGTCAATCAACTGGCGGCCGGCGGCCATGGTGGCTTCATCCAGATCCAGCAAATTCCACTGCCCCAGCAATTCCTCTTCCAATGAGGCGCTGCGTGCCGCCGCATTGGCCATCGCCTCCATTTTTGGATCACGTCCATCATCGCTGCGGTTAACTTTGCCGATCCGGTTGCCGAAAAGCCCATCCTCCCAGGTCAGGTCGGGCGGGGTATCAACCGCAGGGGCGGCATCATCCGCGGCGGCCGGCGGCGCGTCCACCGGCATTCCCGCCACCGTGGAATTGTCCGGCCCGGCATCATACGGTGAATCCAGCTTTTCCAGCACCGGATTGGCGGCGAGCTCTTCATCAATTCGCTCCTCCAATGCCATGATCGGCAGTTGAAGAATTTCCATGGACTGAATCATGCGCGGCACCAGCTTCATCTGCTGGTTCATTCGCATGCTCATGGATGAATCAAAGCGCATTATCTATACCAAACGTTTCCATATCGCAGCCCCGGGCTAGCAACCGGCGTGCCAAACTTGCAGAAAGTATAACCTATTTTCGCCCGGCTTTCACCTTCCCCGCCGTACACATATTCCGCTTATTGGCGCCTGTGCCCAACTTCTGCTTTTTTATCCCGACGTTACAATATCGCCCGCCGCGTTGCATTAACCCGTGTGCCCGAATATGTGCCCGCCGCGGCGGTTTGGTATCGGAGATACGCCTCAATGAATAACTTAACCACGGCAGATAGTTCCGCAAAAACGTTCGGCGCCCACCGGTTTACCCGACTCGCGGATGGGGCCTGTCGAATGGGCGCTCCGGCCAAACTCAACCTGGGACTGGCAGTTTATCCGCCGCGCCCGGACGGCTTTCATGATATTGAATCCTGGTTCGTGCCGGTTTCGCTTTATGATACGTTGACAGTTCGGCCGGCGGCGAATTTTTCCCTGCAGATGTCCGGCTTGTGCGGCAATGTTACCTCTGACCCGAAGGATAATTTGGTTGGCAAGGCGGCCGCCTTATTGGCCGCGGAGACCGGCTGCCAACCGGGCGCCGCCATTGCATTGCACAAGGTTATTCCCGCGGGCGGCGGCCTGGGCGGCGGCAGTTCGGATTGTGCCGCGGCCCTTATCCTGCTCAATTACCTGTGGAATACCAATCTTCCCGTGGAGGCTCTGGAGCAGCTTGCCGCACGGCTGGGGAGTGATGTGCCGTTTTTTGTTCGTGGAACATCCGCGGTATGCCGCGGCAGGGGGGAGCAAATTGCACCATTGCCGCTGCATGCCTGGATTCATACCGTGTTGTTTTTTCCGCCCATGGGGGTGGCCACAAAAGAGGTGTATCAACAGTTTGACCGGCAACTTCCGCCGGCGGGGCGGCCGCCTGTGAATTGGCAAGCCCTGGCTGACGGCGCCGTGGCGGACCTTGACTCCGGCATTTTTAACGATCTGCAGGCCCCGGCATTTATCGTTGAACCGCGCCTTCGCCAGGTCAGCGATAAACTGGCGTCCCTTACCGGGCGGAGAATTCATATGACGGGCAGCGGATCAACGTTGTTTGCATTTGCCCAATCCGCGGATGACGCCGCCGCACTGCGCGACCTGATCCGCCAAACCGCCGATACGTTGTGCACCGCGGCCTGCGTACGGGTGTACCGCACTGGGGAATTCCCCTGATATTCGGCCGGTTGCTTAAGAGCGTGTTTGAGAAGTTTCGTTAACCTGGTTTGAGTCGATGTACCATCAAGTTGATCATGGCCAAATGGATCCAAGTCTCGCTGCTGGCGGTTTGGGCCTCGTAATCCTTGCTCAGTCGGCG
>JAKBBN010000072.1 GCA_021808485.1 Planctomycetota bacterium
CAGGGTCAGCTGGGCAATTTGCGCAATTACCGCGCGCGGGCTCACCGTGGAAGACTTTTCCATGACCGGTTATGATATCCGGAACCGCCGGGCCGGGACAGGACCCCAGGCTGGTCCGACTGTGTCAGCCGTACCATACTGCCTGCGGACCGTACCATTTTTGAAAAAAGGACCTGCATACATGTTCAAGCATTCTTCGCATATGCCGCGAATCTTCATCCGCCGGATCAAGGCAGCCGCCGTTGCCATGGGCATGCTTTCGGTTGGGATGGGCATCATGCCGGTGCAGGCTGCCGGTGTGCCGAGTTCGGCAACCAAGGGCGCCGATTTGCTGAATCTACCGGTATCGGTAACGCCAGCGTATGTAAAAACGGGACAACCAACACTGGCTGTGATCAACGGTGATCGGCTCAGTGAGCAAAAATTCATCAAGTCGCTGATCCTGCTGAACGGCGTTCCGCTGTTTCAAAAATGGATGCAGTTAACCCTGCTCAAACAGGCCTGCGAAAAGGCCGGTTTGCTGGTGGGGCCGGCCCAGGTGCAGGATCAATTGAACATCGCGTTAAGCTCGCTAGCCGCAGACCATGTACCGGCCAATGAACGCCTCGCGGTTCTGGCCAAGCTGCTGGCCCAGCGCGGTGAAAATCTGCTGACATTTAAAATGGATCTGGAGCGGAATGCCTATATTCTGGCAATGGCTCACGGTCATGTGCATGTCACGCCGAAGCAGGTCACCCTGGCCTACAACGTAAAATTCGGCCCCAGAATTGAAGTACGGGATATTGTTGTGAAGAATTTTGAAGATGCCGCCACGGTGCGGCATCTGATCATGGATAAGCATGAAAGTGCCGCGGTGGTGGCCGCGAAATACAGTGCCGACACGCAGACTGCAGCCAAAGGCGGGCTGGAACTGATTCCCATCAAGGACACTTCGCTCCCAAAATTGTTTTTAAGCACCGCCAGCGAATTGCGGAAGGGTCATCTTTCGGCGGCGATTCCGTTGGGCAATGCGTACCATCTGCTTTGGCTGGTGAAAAGAATTCCGCCTTCAAAGGTGCCACTCGCGCAGGTGCGTGATTCGATTAAAGCGGATTTGCTGCGCACGCTTGAACTGCAGTGGGGCCAGCAGGAACTTGCCCGCCTGATGGCTGCGGCCAAGGTAAAAATTGAGAACAAAACACTCAACAATGAATGGTCGCAGATTCAGGAAGCCTATCAGGAGCAGCAGCGACTGATGCAGGACGAGGAAAAGAACACCGGCGGCACAACGGCCACACAGCCCGCAACCGCGCCGGCGAAATAGGCCGCGTTGCGGAACAGGCCGGGCGGAACTCCGCCCGGCATTGATTCCGTGATTCGGCCGGTTCGCGGTCTGATCATCATATTTGCCGGGTGTTTTTTTTAAGGACTACCGTTATGGCCGGAGGAAATGACACGCCATTTAAGATTGAAGTGTCCACGCGCATCAAGCGTCTACCCCCCTATCTGTTTGCCCGCATCAACGCGCTCAAGGCAGCCAAACGCCGCGCCGGACACGATGTCATTGATCTGGGGATGGGCAACCCGATTGACCCATCACCGGATTTTGTGGTCGAAAAGCTGACACAGGCCGCACATGACGCCAGGAATCATCGGTATTCCGTAAGCGTCGGCCTGTACAATTTGCGCCGTGAAGCGGCCATGAAATATAAACGCCGCTACGGCGTGGAGCTTGATCCGGAAACGGAAGTGGTGGCCACTATCGGATCCAAGGAAGGTTTTTCACACCTGATGCTGGCACTGTTGGGAGCCGGCGATACCGTCGTCGTCGGCGATCCGGCCTACCCGATTCACATGTACGCCGTGGCGCTGGCCGGCGGCAATGTCATCAGTGTGCCGCTGGGCAATGACGAGGCATTCCTTGCGCGCATTGAACATGTGCTTAAAAACCTGTATCCGCGGCCGAAACTGCTGATATTCAACTATCCGCACAACCCTTCCGCCATGACGGTGGAACCGCTTTTTTACGAGCAGGTAGTGGCTCTGGCGACAAAATACGGCGTGCTGGTCATCAGTGATTTTGCGTATGGCGAAACCTGTTTTGACGGATACCACGCTCCTTCTTTTCTGGCGACACCGGGCGCCAAGGAGGTGGGAGTTGAATTCACCACCATGAGCAAGCCCTACAACATGGCCGGCTGGCGTGTCGGATTTTGCTGCGGCAATTCCGAAATGGTCCGCGCTCTTTCCACAATCAAAGGATACTACGACTACGGCCATTTTGCTCCCATTCAGGTGGCCAGCATACTGGCCCTGCGACAGGGCGATGACTTTGTCCGCCGACAGGCCGACGTCTATCAGAAACGCCGGGATGTTCTGGTAGCGGGCCTGCGCAAGCTGGGCTGGCACGTTGAATCTCCACGCGCCAGCATGTTCGTCTGGGCAAAAGTGGCGGAAAAACATTTAATGGGCCAGGGAACCATTGATTTCTCACTGCGTCTTCTGGAAGAAGCCGACGTTGCCGTGGCGCCGGGCCGCGGCTTTGGTGAAAACGGCGAAGGTTACGTGCGGATTGCGCTGGTGGAAAATGATCTTCGTATCAAGCAGGCCCTGCGGCAGATGGACGCGTGTTTGAATGGGCGGAAGAAACATCAGCGTCCCAGCAATCTCGCCGGCCGTCCGGCAGAAGATCCGGGCCATGATGAATCCACCGTTCATGACCAGACCAACATTATTGGCGGATGAATGGCTGCGGATCAACATGGCGGACGCCGCCGGAAACCAGTGTGCGCTTGTGCAACGGCGGCAGCAGTTTGCCGTGTGCCACGATCAGTTCATCGCACATTTCCACGATCCGATCCGGTGAAAGCTGGGACCCGGTAAGCGGGTCAAACATCACGGCCTGATATACGTAATCCCGCCGCCCCTCCACAGCCGCGCGCAAAAACAACTCATGTTGGATAACATGGGGTTGAATATAGCCCAGCAATTGCGGCGGCAACCGGCCGATCCGTGTAAGCCGCAATCCGGAGCGATCCACCAGTGTCGGGGTTTCCACGATAACCTCGGACGACAGGTCGGCAATCGCACCGTCATTGGGCATATTGCCGTAAACCACACGCGGTTGACCGGTGCTTATGGAATGAATCACAGTCGCACCATATTCGTGACTGCGCTGATGCGCCAAGGGAGCTGGATCCGCAGCGGTTGCGCACATCGATTCAAATTCCTTAACCGAGGCATGGCAACGGCGCAGATATTCGTCAATTGGAATGCCGTATTTTTCAATGGCGGCCGCCCCGCGCGGAATGAACCACGGATTATATTCCGCATTGTGCTCACTGGATTCTGTGACAAAGTAGCCCAGGCGGCGCATCAGCTCAAATCGAACGCGGTTGGAATTATAAATTTCGCCCTTATCCATGGCGGCAAAAAGCCGCGGGTAAAGGTCCTCGCCGTTTTTTTTTAGTTCCAGGTAAAAGGCCATATGGTTGATGCCCGCACACAGGAATGCGACATCCTGCGGCCGCTCCCCCAGGTACCACATTAACTGTTCAAACGTTCCCTGGACGCTGTGACACAGTCCGACTGCCTTTGCCGGATTCCCGTGCCGGGCAATCGTGCGCATATTCATGCTCATTGGGTTCGCATAATTCAGCAGAATTGCATCCGGGCAGACTTCGGCCATGTCGCGACACAGGTCCACCAGCATTGGATAACTGCGCAGCGCCCGGAAAATGCCGCCCGGACCCGTGGTGTCCGCTATGGTAAAATTCAGTCCGTATTTCCGCGGGATTTCAAAATCGCACAAGGTAGAGGTGAATCCCCCAATCTGCACCATGTTGATCACGAAATCCGCCCCGGCCAGCGCCTCTTTCCGGCTCGTCGTGGATTCAATGGTGGGATTCGCTTTTGCACCGGCCGCTATTTTGGCGCACAGGGCGGCGCCGATTTCCAGCCGGTGCGGGTCGATATCCATATAGGAAAAGCGGGCATTATGAAATTCCGGATAACTGAGGATATCGCCGGTCAGGTTGCGTGAAAACACCACACTCCCAGCACCGATCATGGCTATTTTTATCACGCCCGGTTCTCCAACCAGCCACATACCTCGCGGAAGCCAGACCGCCGAAACACCTGCCGGACGGAATCCGATGCGCCGAATCGGCGTCAGCTGACGGTCAACACTTCAAGAATGCCGCGACAAAAAGCGGGCAGGTCATCCGGTTTGCGGCTCGATACAAAATGCCGGTCCACCACAACGGGGGCATCTTCCCATTGCGCGCCGGCGTTGATGAGGTCATCTTTAATCCCGGGCGACCCGGTGACCCTTGCCCCCTTGTACACGCCTGCAGAAATCGGAATCCAGCCCCCATGGCAGACGGCCGCAATCAGTTGCCGCCGTTGATGAAAGTGCTGAACCAGGGCTTTTACCCGGTCATCGCGCCGCAGTTTATCCGGTGCGAATCCGCCGGCGCAAACTAAGCCGTGAAAATTCTGGCCGTTGATATTTTCGATTGCTTCATCGGAAACTGCCGGGTAACCATACTTGCCGACATAGCGCTGGTGTGCTTTGGGCGCGGCGAATACGACGGTGGCTCCAGCTTCCTGAAGCCGGTATTTGGGGTACCAGAGTTCCAAGTCCTCGTATTCATTATCCAGAAACATCAGGATTGATTTACCGGCTAATGGCTGGCTCATGGTTCACCCGATTTTGTGTGTTATGAACGACCGGGGATTACTGGGCGATTGCCGAACAGTATCGGCATCGGATTAATTCATGGAGCAGGATCCGGGCATTTTGCCGCAGCCGCACATTCCACCGCCGGCCGCGGGAGCCGACCGACCGGCGCCTCCATTTTTTACAGCAAAAACGGAGAGTTGCCGTTGTGTTTTTGCCGATGCGCAATGGGGACACTTGGCCTTGACATCGGCAGTCTGCATGGAAGCCGCCAGATGATCGAATGTTTTTCCGCATGCTTTACAAACAAATTCATAAATAGGCATAACATTTCTCCTTGATCCGGCCGCAGCTTAGCCAGCCGTGGATGTCAATCAACAATGTATTTTAGCCGGGCGATTGCGGCGGGGCCAGCCGCTCCGCGGCACCGTCGGCCGGCGCATGCGCCCATCAGGCCTGCAGTATCTGCGGATAGCGCCGGGCGGTTTGAATAATCAGTTCGCCAAACATCGCGTTGGCCATGGCAAACCATGGACGCGTGAATTTGGCAGGATTATTCTTATGGAACGATTCGTGGATAAAGCCGGTTCCGGCGGAGCTATTTTTTAATTCATTAATCGCCCAGGCGGTTTCCCGCGCGTTATCGGCCGTAAGACCATACAGGATGAGGCTAAGCGGCCACACGGTGCCTTTGCCGGTGTGCGGACTGCCGATTCCGGCAAAGCGACCCCGGCAAAACCATGGGTTGGCCGTACTCCAGCAGAACGCACGTGTGGCGCGGTACAATGGATCGCTGGTGGAGCAAACTCCCATAAACGGAAGGGCCAGAAGGCTGGGCGGATTGGCATCGTCCATTTGCAACTGATCGCCCATGGCGTTCACTTCGTACGCGTAAATTCGTCCGAATTTCGGGTGATGGACAATGCCGTATTTGTTCACCGCGGCATGAACTTGCCGTGCCAGCGCACGACATTCCACGGCCCGCCGATGATCATGATGGATTTTTTCATGCATGTCCGCGAGTTGCCGCAGACTCACTACCGCAAACAGATTATCCGGAATATGCAGCGGGTAGACGACGGCATCGTCCGACGGCCTGAACCGGGTAAAAATCATGCCGCACGGCTTGCCATCCGGTCCATAGGCCGATGCGGGAATCGGGCTTCGTACAGCCGGTGCCGGCCGCTGAAAATAATACGGCCCCAATCCGTCAAATCGCTGCTGGGCGCGAAAAGTTTTGACGATTCGATCCATCGCCGCCGTCCATGATGCGTCAAATGGTGAATTGTCCCGACAGGTTTTCCAATATCCGTGACTCAGCCGAATGACGGAGCACAACGAATCCACCTCCCATTTATGTTCCCAGACGCCCGGCTGCATATGGGTCAGATCTCCCGTCCACGGCGAAACCTGGGCGGCATTTTTCAGATAGGCGTTGGCATATGCGGCCAGAAGCACATTTCGCACCATGCGGCGAAGCACGCCGTTTACCATCTGTTGAAGATGGTGATCATGCGGACATAAAGGCAGGTAGGCCCACATTTGATCCATGGTATCGCGCTGCCACATAGCCGGGATATCACCGGTCAATACGAATGTATCCGGCTTTCCGTGAAATGCACCAAACTCCACGGTTGTATCCAACGGATTTGGATAGCTGTTGGAAAACAGCCACCGCAGTTTTGGATCTCTTATTTTGCCGCCCACATCTTTGATCGTCCGCTCCACGGCGGTGGAGACAAAACGCCGCTTGCCCGGCGGCGGCCGCCTGGAAATAAAACGTTTGGTCCCGCCGGCGTAGACCGCCCCGTCGGTCAGGATTCCGGCAACGGCGGCCGTGGAGACGATAAAATTCCGCCTGGTCAGCATGATAGCTCCTTCATATATGAATTAACGTTGCCACGGCACTTTTTTACTTTCTCATGCTTTGCGCCAGCACAAAACATGACTGACCGACCGACGCCTGGTCAATAAGCCTCAGCGGCGTTCCCGCGCGCGGGGATCGGTCCCAACCGGCTCCATAAAGCCCTGATTTGTCATGACAATGGGTGATCACAAACTGCATCGCCCGGACCGCAACCGCCCGCCAATGTCCGGCCGGATCACAATCGTGGAGGTGAATAAACGCATCAATCAGCACCCACGCAAATGGGCCCGGATTTTTAATTCCGCCGGTAGCCGCATCCACCCAGCGATTCCGGGCGGCGGCACCAAGCATCTTTGCCCGCCGTAAATACTGCGAATGATGTGTCAGGCGGTAAAACTGACAATTGGCGATAATCATCGCGGCCGTATTGTAGGACCATTCCGTGCGGCCCACCCGGCCGTGCAGGTCAATATGGTCATAATATAAATGATCCCGCCGGCTAAGCAGCCGGCTGTTGACCCATGCGTAAATCCGCCGGGCAGTCTGGATAAATGCCGGATTTCGCGTGGCACGATAAAGTTTAAGTGCATCAATGATGGCCGGCGCATTGGAACAGGTATTTTTTGTGATGCGGTTCTGCTCCACCCAGAAAAGCCCCCCCCCCAATTGCGAGCTTTCGCCGCTGAGTACAAAATGGAACGTTCGCATCGCCATGCGCAGGTATCGCCTGTCATGCGTGGCCCTGTACGCCCGCAGAAATCCCCAGGTAATCCATTCATTGTCATCGTAATATCGGTGCAGGGGTTTATGCCAGGCGGTATCGGCGAAGCCCCCAATGCCGTTATGCACGCACCAATATGCATGAAGAGTTCGCGAAAATGACTTGAGCAGCGGCGCACCCGACGGGTTGTATTCCGCGGCCGCTCCCAGCATGAGCAGTTCAATGGATTGCGGCCACACAAATGCGGGGTGCAGACGCATGCGGCCCATGCCGGAACCGCGGGGATCGGGAATTTTCTCCACAAGAAGCCGTGTGCCGGCAGTGTGAAAACGCTGCAGTGTGGATTGCAATATGATCCGGCCCTGCCGGGCAAACGTCACGGAAGTTGCCGATCCGATATTCAGGCCCGCGGCCGGAATCCCCGCCGGGGCCTGGATTGGCGCCATCAATATGGCAAAGGCAATCACTGGCAACAGGACGCTGGATTTTACACTCGCCAGCCGGTTGTATATCAAGATGTTCCGCCATTCTACTAACACGCTACGCATGGGCGCAACCGCCTGCCATGCACCAAGGCTGTTTACCGATTGCCATGACAAAGTATCATAACAACAAACCGGCAGTCAATATAACAACTCTACCGACGCAAGAATGTTGCACAAACATGGCGTGAACCGGCTAACGAAGATGCAATCCCCTATTCTTGAGCATGATCAGGTTCACCAATGCCCAATCCTGATCATTGGCCCATCGATCGTAAAACCGGCCGGCGCGGCCATCAATCGTTCGCGGGTAAACATACGCGCAGGACGCACTGCCGTCGGGGAAAAACAGGCACAGGTTTGCCAGCAACACTTCCCTGGCCTCCGCCGCGAAGGACGGCTGATTCGTCGCAAGCGAATAGTCGTACCACACCACGGCATTAATCGTGCTCCAATCTTGCGGCATCGTGTCGCCATTCATTCCGGCCTGCCCGAACCAGTAGTCATCCCAGTGGCGGATTGGAATATCGTAGAGATGGAAGTCCGGCTGCCGACCGGAAAAAGCCTTTAGACATTTCAAAATCGGCCCGATGCCCTGCAAAAATCGCCGCTTGTGGGAGATCAGATACATATCAAGCGGTATCTGCGCGGCAGGGGCTACAATACTTTGTTCGTAGTTGACCTCGGATTCCGGAAAATTAACGCCGTTCCGCAAATACGCAGCGGCTTGCCGGGCAAAGAGCGCATGGCATACTTTGTACTCGGCAATATCCCCACGGGCCTTGAGTAATTTCAGGCTGTCATAAACGGGCATGCCTATGCCGTAAAATTGGAAGCCCACCCGGTAATAGGCGATGACGGTTTTTTCGAACAGATGCAGATATTTCCTTCGACCCGTGGCCTGATACATCGCCAGATGCAGTTGTGCCACCCACGGAAAGTCATACCAACGCGTACCTACGTAACCGAGAGCATCACCCACCATTCCATTGGGACGTTGGACTTCGCGCTCAATAAATTTCTCGTAACGATCCAGACTTTTCAGTATGGTCGCATGCAGCACCGGATCGTGGCAGTACGGCAGGTACATGGCACACAAGACCCCCATGGCCAATCGCTCCCGCTGGGCATTGTGGTCCACCCTGCGTCCGAAAATCTGCTTCTCGGTTTTATTGTCATAAATAAGGTAAGCGCCGTCGAGCGGGCCGGGCCTGTTGCACTGCTGGTGTTGAATGATAAATTTCACACGCCGCCGAATAACCCGCATGGGGTCCGGCGCGACAAATACCCTCAGCCACGTCGCGTTGCCGCCGTCATAGCGCAGTGTAAAAACCTGCGATCGGCGCATGCTCCGCGTGGATATGCTTGCGGAAAGGCTTCCATTCCCGCGCAATGCCGGCACCCGTTTGCCGTCATGCCAGATGGATGCGTGAGCCAGCAATTTGCCGTTGCCAAGAGCTTCCAGCTTCAGGATCGCACCGCGTACAATAGCGTATTGGCTGGCCTTGAATCTCACAAACTGCGGCGTTCGCCGGGCCGTCGGCCAGAAATCCCGCCACATTCGCTTATGCCAGAAGAGCACCCATGATACAGTTTCGGCCTGGTTTGGCTGCAGCAGTCGTCCGTGCGTATCCAGCACGATAGCACCGCGATCATTACTGTTGGGTGCGCGGTTCCCGTGAAAGCAGGTCAGGCTGTATGCCGCTATATCCCCGTGCGTGAGAACGAGTCCAAGATTTGGCGGATAACCACCCATGCGCACGCCGTTGATCCATGTCACATTATCCCCCGCCCAGACATGCGCATTGCAACGTTTTGTTTCGCTGATAAACGCGTTGGGATATTGGTCGTTAAAAGGAACCACAATTTCCCAATCAGCCGTTGATAACCGGACCGCACTTTGTCCAATATTGCGCAAGCGATAGGTTTCCGCAAATTCCCCGTGTCGGTTGATACGACGAATGACGGTCAGGCGAAAACCGGTTGTTTTATAAATGACTTTGCAGCCATCCGGTTGGGCAGCCGCAGGCGTTTCCGGGTGATTCAGCAGGATCGCTTTGCCCCCCTGTTTCAGGATGGATATCCCCCAGTTTCCGGCATTCCGCACCCAATTCATTTTGTATGGATCATGGGGATTGCTGATCCGGCGGACGGCGCCGGTTTTAGTGCTGATGGTTACCCGCCAGGCCGTTGAAGTTAAGTGTATCGCCGCACGACAAGTCGTGACGGGCAGTATCAGCATGATACCCAAAAGAAAGCTGACCGTCCGATTCCGCTCGCTGTTATTCGTGCTCACGTACAAGCTCTTCAATTTAATTCCAAACGTCTATTTTTTCGGCAGACGGCGGGATTCCATACCATGGCCGTCCCTGCTGCTGCGTTCGGTAGCCCGACCACAGCGGGCGGTTACCGGCGCAGCTCCGATTGTTCTGACTGCCAAGTATATGACACCATATTGCGGTCGATGTCAAAACAGCCGCCGGCCATAACAGCTAACCGCCGCGTCAAGTTCCCATGCCGCACAGTTGAAATTTATTTCCACGATTGGATAAGCACAGGCGAATTCCCAAACCCGCGGTTATAATTCGAGGTTACAGGCCGTGGAACACGGATCCGGCGCGGCACAGGCCTTTCAACCACAATAATTGGAAAGAGGTAGTTACTAAATGTCCAATCTGAAGCAAGCCTCCCCCAAATCAGCAGTTGATACACACGTCGGCGGCCCGATTGCCGTCCCCTCAACGCCGGCAAACTTGGAGCGAATGATTTCCCAGCGAGCTTCATCCATAGATGCATCTGGCATTCGGCGGGTGTTTGATCTGGCGGCAAAATTAAGTGATCCGATCAATTTTTCAATTGGCCAGCCGGACTTTGATGTGCCGGATATTATCAAAGAAAGAGCTATTAACGCCATTCGCGAAGGCAAGAACCGCTACACCCCAACCCAGGGAATTGCGGAACTCATTAACCCGATTAAACAGCAGGTTGCCGACGCCACTGGCTGGAAAAATCCGGGCGTGCTGATCCTTTCCGGGACATCCGGCGGGATCATGCTGGCAATGTTTGCGGTGCTGGATCCGGGTGATGAGGTTCTGTTTCTGGACCCATATTTTGTGATGTACAAACACCTGCCGCGGCTGATTGGTGCGGTGCCGGTGGCTGTGGACAGCTATCCGGATTTCCGCCTTCATCCGGAGCGAATTGAGGCGGCCATTACCCCGCGATCGAAAATGCTGGTACTCTGCTCGCCGAATAATCCGACCGGGATGGCCTTAACGCCGGCGGAACTTCAAGCGGCGGCGGATATCGCGCGAAAACATAACCTTCTGGTGCTAAGCGACGAAATTTATGACGCATTCTGCTATCAAAAGCATGAAAGCATAGCCTCCCTGTTACCTGATCAATGTATTCAACTTAAGGGCTATTCCAAGACCTATGCGATGACCGGATGGCGACTGGGATATGCTGCCGGCCCGGCGGTGATCATTGAACAGATGAGCAAGTTGCAGCAGTACACGTTTGTCTGTGCGCCGTCACCGGCTCAATATGGCGCAATCGAATTGCTGCATCATGGCGGTGTGGATATGACGCCGCAGATTGACGCCTATCGTCGTAAGCGGGACCGCATTGTCGCCGGGCTGGGAGGCAAGTTTGAAATCAATCCGCCCCAAGGCGCGTTTTATGTTTTCCCAAAGGTTCCGGGCAACCAGACGGCAAGTGAATTTGCCCGCCGTGGTGTGGAGCAGAACCTGCTTATTATTCCCGGAAATGTATTCAGCAGCCGGGATACCCATTTCCGCATCAGCTATGCCACCAGCGATGTGAAAATTGACGCCGGTATTGATGTTTTGCTTAAATTAGCGGATTCCGCGACCGTCTGATAAACTGCCGGGCCACCCCCCGGACTTATCACACGCTTACGGACTGTCAGCTAAGGACCAAGGCTTCAGCCAAAATTGACGGTGTCGGCATCCTGCGCCATTTTTAAAGCTTGGGCTATAAATTTCACTAAAACAAATTTTGTGACAGGTAATTTCCTGCGCCTTGCATCAACCAATACCCATCGCGCATAATTCCCGCAGGCGGAGGCTGGTATGCGATTTTGCAGGACTGGCTTCCTATGTTTGAGGAATATCAACTGGATGGGCTCTTCGACGAGATGTTCGAAAGCCCCGGCAAAGCTCGACCGCATTACGCGGCGTTGCTGAACCGTATACACACCCTTGGCGAAACCTTGTTGCAGCAGCGCCGCAGGATGGCGGAAATCTGTTTTCGCAACCAGGGAATTACTTTTACAGTTTACAAAGATGCCCAGGGGGTTGAGAAAATCTTCCCTTTCGATCTGATGCCGCGCATTATTCCGGCGCGGGAGTGGGATACCATTGAACGGGGGCTGGTACAACGTCTTACCGCCCTGAATATGTTCTGCCACGATATTTATCATCAACAAAGGATATTGCGGGAAAAAAATCTTGATCCTGAATTAATTTATGGCGCCAAAATGTTCCGGCGTGAAATGATGGGAGTGGACACCCCGGCCGGGCTCTATATTACCATTTGCGGTACCGACCTGATCCGGGATAAGACCGGGAGCTATCTGGTTCTGGAAGACAATTGCCGAACCCCAAGCGGCGTCAGCTACGTTCTGGAAAACCGGGCGATCATGAAGCGCATTTTCCCCGTTCTTTTTCAGTCAGTTCGCGTGCGGGCCATTGAAGACTATCCGTACAACCTGCTGCAAAGCCTTAAATTTATTGCCCCGCAGCAAAAAGATAACCCCACCATCGTGGTGCTTACGCCCGGCGTCTTTAATTCAGCGTACTACGAACACAGCTTTCTGGCCCGCCAAATGGGTCTGGAGTTGGTGGAGGGACGGGATCTGCTGGTGGAGCGAAACTATGTCTATATGCGGACAACCGCCGGTTTGAAACGTGTGGATGTCATCTATCGCCGCGTGGATGATGATTTTCTTGATCCGCTCTGCTTCCGCCCGGACAGCCTTCTGGGCGTTCCGGGGTTGATGAATGCATACCGCCTGGGCAATGTCGGCTTGGCCAATTCCGTGGGCACCGGCGTTTGCGATGATAAAGCTGTTTACCCCTTTGTGCCGGACATGATCCGCTTCTATCTTAAGGAAGATCCGATCCTGCGGAATGTTCCCACCTATATTTGCGCCAGACCCACGGACCGTGCCTTTGTTCTGGACCACCTGCATGAACTGGTGGTAAAGGCCACCAACGAAGCCGGCGGTTACGGCATGCTGATGGGGCACCAGTCCACGGCCGCCGAAAGAGCGGAATTTGCCGACAAAATTCGACATGATCCGCGGAATTTCATTGCGCAGCCGGTGGTTGAGTTAAGCCAGCATCCCAGCATGATAGACACAAAATTTGAAGGCCGCCGAATTGATTTGCGGCCCTATATTCTCTGTGGGCAAAAAACGATGGTCATGCCGGGCGGCCTTACCCGCGTTGCGCTGAAAAAAGGAAGCCTGGTGGTGAACAGTTCGCAGGGAGGCGGCAGCAAGGACACTTGGGTTTTAGAGGAGAACTGACCATGCCTGTCAATCAATTCCGCCTTGGATATGGCGACGAACGAACCACCAGAGGCCGTGCCCTGCTGGCGCGTGTGGCCGACTCCGGTTATTGGATGGGCCGTTATATTGAGCGAGCGGAGCAGATCGCGCGGATGATGCTTGTAAGCAATGACGTGCTTACAGGCGCCGGCGGCGTGGATGAAGATTTCGGCCGACAGATTGCCGGCGACGTTCTGCGGATCACGCAATCCGAGTTCATGCTCAATGACCTGGCCCCGCCGGGCAATCCGCCGGAGCGAACGGTTATTGCTGTTACACGGTATGTGCTGCTGGACCCGCAGAATCCCGGCAGCCTGGTCAACTGCATCAGCAAGGCAAGGGAAAATGCACGGGGTATTCGCGAACAGATTTCCAATGAAATGTGGGAACATATCAACACCATGTACTGGATGATGCTTTCCACCGAAGCGGACACCCGCCTGGAAGAGTCGCCGCAGGAAATTCTCCGCCAGATCATGGCCGGGTCGCTGCTTTTTCAGGGCCTCAGCGACCAAACCATGGAACATGGGCAGGCATGGATGTTTATCGGCCTGGCGCGTCATCTGGAACGGGTGGACATCACCTGCCGAATCCTGGCGGCCAAATGCGCCACTCTGGCCCGTGCGGATGAAGCGATGGAAGAATCGCTGCGGGTCATTCATTGGATGGCCGTGCTGCGTTCGTGCTGCTGCGTAGAAGCCTATCGCCGCGCCAACATGGGAGATATAGACCCCGGCCGCGTGGCCTCGTTCATCATATTTGATCCGATGGTTCCGCGAAGCATTCATTTTTGCGTGCGCGCAGCGTTGGAGTCGGTGGATCAAATTCGCACAATGCTGGCAGCCGACACCGGCCGCGAGGCGCAGAGAATCCTGGGCCGGCTGTACGCGGATTTGCAGTATCCCCAGGCGATTCCACGCCCCCACGACGACCTGCTGACCTTTATTGAGGAATTGCGCAGCGGAGCGGCGCAGGCGGCGCTGGCCGTGCAGGAACAATGGCTGATGCGCCCGGGAAACCCACCGGTGGCTGCGACCGCGCCGCGGTCCAACGGGCTGCCGGCACTTGCAACAAGGTGAACCATGCTGCTTAAAGTTGTCCACAGCACTGAATTGGAGTATTCCGGATTAATCGCCGAAACGGTGATGGAATTGCGCATGGCGCCGCGCCAGGAGCAACGCCAGCACCGCCTTTCTTTTGATCTGAGTGTGGGACCGCCCACCCATATCCGCAGCTATTTTGACTGGCTGGGCAATACCGTGCACACTTTTTCCATCAACGGGCTTCACCGCCGGATAAAAATCATAGCCGCCAGCGTGGTGGATACGGCACGCCGGCCGGCGGAATTGCCTGCCATTCCGGACGCATGGCCCGTGGAAACCGCGCCGGATTACACGCTGTTCGATTTCCTGCAACTTCATGATCCGGTAGCGGATTGCCCGGAACTCACGGCACTGGCCGAACGCCTGCGCCCTCCATCGGGATCACCGCTCCATGAACTGGTGCTTAACGTGATGACCGCCATTGGCAATGAATTCAGATACGAACAGGGAATTACCACCGCCACTTCCGTCGTTTCCGACGTTCTGCGGCACGGCAGCGGCGTATGCCAGGATTTTGCCCACCTTATGATCGCACTGCTGCGCAAACTTAACGTTCCGGCGCGATACGTAAGCGGATTTATTTATGCCGGACATCGCGGCTATCGCGGCGCATCGCAGACGCATGCCTGGTGCGAAGTCTACTTTCCATCCTGCGGATGGATCGGCTTTGACCCCACCAACGGGTGCGTCACCGGGGAAAATTTTGTCAAAATCGCGATCGGGCGGCATTACCGTGATGTGCCGCCGCATCGCGGGGTTTACCGCAGTAACGCCCGGGAAACCATGAAAGTGGAAGTTACAACGGAAGAACTTGCCGAAGTGTCCGCCCGGCTGGTGGGCGAGCGCGTACTTTCGCTGGATGTACCGGTGCTGAACGGAAATATAAGCGGGCAATATGCGCTCGGCATGCTGGATGAACAGGTGCAGCAGCAACAGCAGTTGCAGGCGGCCCCATCCACAATCGCCGGCGCCGCGTGCCGGCGCCGTGGATGAATCCGGCAGGTTAAGATCAGCGGCGTTTCAGGGCCCGGTCCATGGCCCGCTTGGCTTCGCGTTGTTTAATATCCTGACGTTTGTCAAACTTCGCCTTGCCGATGGCCAGGGCCAGCAGTACCTTGGCATATCCTCGCTGAAAATATATGGCCAGGGGAATAAGCGTTGTCCCCGGCTGCTTGGCCATATGCTGGGCGATGCGCAAAATTTCCCGCTTATGCAGCAGTAAACTCCGATTTCGCGTTGGATCATGATTGAATTGATTGGCCTGTTCATATTCCTCAATATGGCAGCCCATCAGCGTCACCTTGCCTCCGCGGACAATCGCAAACGACCCGGCCAGCTGAACCCGGCCCTGCCGCGCACTTTTCACTTCACTGCCGACCAGGGCGATGCCCGCCTCCCACTTTTCCAGCACATGATAATCATGATGCGCCCGGCGATTTTCAATCCGAGGCGACAGCGCATTTTTACGCGCGGCCCCGGCAGCCGACGGTTTGGGTTTTCCCTTGCCGGGAGCGGGTTTATTTTCATGCATTGTCTTGGCCATAGGGATTAATTTTCGTATTGCGGCACCCCGGCGTTTATCCGGCAAAAACTGCCGTTGCTGATTGACCGGTTCTGCGCAGATTGTTTGCCGTTGTGCGACGGCCGGTTGCCGTGTGCTACCAATGCCCGGGACAGGATTCGAACCTGCAAGAGCTTGCGCCCACCAGCACCTCAAGCTGGCGCGTCTGCCAATTTCGCCACCCGGGCGGAGAACAAGTGATAATACTATAGCCGCTGGCGGGTATTTCCAACAAGTGCCGCCCCCGCCGGAAAAATTTGTGCATCAACGTGCCGGTACAGTTTGGCTGCGGTTGTGAACCGAGCCGAAATTGATTAAAATTCTCCCCAGCCCATTCCTTGGGGGATGGTGTAACGGTAGCACAGCAGACTCTGAATCTGTTTGTCTAGGTTCGAATCCTAGTCCCCCAGTTTTTCGGGCATTTCTGACCTTTGGCGCAAGCGGCTGCACGCGAGCGCATTTCCCTTTGTTTATGCTGGTTTGCTCGATGTTGTGGGCGGGTATTGCTTGTGCATCATCGCGTGCCGAAGTGCGGTCAAAAGCACGACATTTGGTGGCGCCCGTGGTGGCGCTTTTCGGGGCAGTCGGGCGGGCGTCGACGGTGCCGGTGGCGACTGTTTGTTGAATTTCTGTCTGGGGCGCATTGAAACGGGGCAGATGCTCCAAGGCATCGGCCGTGGGCAAGGCGCTGGCGTCGGTGTACGCCTGCATGGTCACCCGCA
>JAKBBN010000073.1 GCA_021808485.1 Planctomycetota bacterium
CGAGCAGAACTTCGCGCTGATCCTGCTGCTTATATTGACCACTTGGGCGGCGGTCATGCAGGCGTTAACGTTCGCTGTTCCGCGGCCGGCCAAATCTTCCGGTGGATCTTTTTCCGGCGGACTTTGGCTGGCCATGGCCATTGCCGCCTCCATGTGTGGCCCGATGTTTACCGCCGATACTATTTTCCCGATCACAGCGTTCCAGCTTTTTTGCCTGCTGCTGGGATGGGCTGTATTTTGCATGGGAATGGCGCTATTGCTTGGCAGATTGCTTCCGCCGGCGGCTGCGGCCATGCTGACGCTGACTTTTGCGTCATTGCTTATTTTTCTTCCCATAACCGCCGTCCCGCTGCTGCGGTTGTCATTTATCGCAAACGGCGGTTGGCCGCTGACTTTGCTGGTCAATTCCTGCCCGGTGATTTGGCTTTTGCATGTGTTGCCGCCGGCGATGCATGCCAATGCCTATTCCTGGTTTCACCTGCGGCTGATGTACGGCATGACATTATTGGGACAAAATGTGATCGTGCCGCCGCAAGTTGCCTGGTCCCTGGCGGCCGCCATATCGGCGGTTGTCGGTTTAGCGGGAATCGTGCTTTCCCGCCTGGGCCGCGGCGGAGGGCGTTTTTAACGCAAATGGCTTTCGGACGATTGATAACCCTTATTCATCCGCCGGTGAGGTTCGCCGACGTGCCGACAGCCAACACGCTCCGGACTCAAAGTTGTTGACTTGACCTTCAGTCGGCGGGTATGATCGGGTTGAATCAAGGTCCCAAGGGTGATGGAGTTCACCTGAACTGTTCCGGCTTTTCCGGAACTGATGACTCCTGGCGCGATTATTCGCCGGGAATTGTTGTAACCTCGGTGGAAAGCATCCATCGGGGTTTTTGTGTTTTCGGGTATAAAAAGGGAATCATGGCGTGAAAAAGGCTGTTTTAATATGGCTGTCCATCGGGGTGTTTGGATTCTTCGGCGCGATGGCAAGGTACGGCATTGCCCGGCTCTTTGGCCGTTTTTCGGCTCTTTTCCCGTTTGGAACATTTGTTATCAATATCACCGGCAGTTTCTTTCTCGGATGGTTTCTAACCTGGTCACAGCCGCGACTGAACATTCCTGATTCGATCCGACTGGGCATCGCGGTTGGGTTCGTCGGCGCTTATACAACATTTTCGACTTATATGTTTGAATCGGATCGAATGTTAAGTGATGGTCAGGCCATCCGCGGAATGCTCTACATTCTGGGCAGCGTTGTGATCGGTCTTATTGCGGTGCGCATGGGTGTTATTCTTGGTCAGCGCATGAGTTAGGAGCGGATTTGACGTGGTGGATACTGGAATAATCGGTGAAAAAGTTCTCTTGCGTCTCTATATGAGAAGTGCGGATATTTGTCACTTTGCACCGGCATATGAGCGTGTCGTGCAGCAGGCGGCCAAGCATAAGCTGGCGGGTGTCACGGTTTTAAGGGGCATAATGGGCTTTGGTTCACGGGGTGTCATCAGTCATTCGGAATTCAAACTTGTCGGTGATTCTCCAGTGATTGTGGAATGTGTGGATCAGGGTGAAAAAATCGCCGCGTTTCTCCATGACGTAACGGAAAAACATGCACATCACGGCATGGCCACGCTGGAACGGGCCGCCGTGATCATGTACCGGTCCGGCGGACAAGAAGCACACAATCAGACGCAATTATTAAGTGGCATTAAACCGTTAAGCACGTTGCCTGATATTCAAGGGGTATTCGACATGCATACCGATTCGACCGGCGTTTTGTTGCGGATATTCATAGGTGAGTCCGACACCTATGAGCACCAGCCATTGTACAAAGCCATTGTTGCCAAAGCGCGGGAATTAAACATCAGCGGCGCCACTGTTTTGCAGGGTTCCATGGGTTTCGGCGCCAACAGCATAATCCATAGTGATCGCATACTGGCGATGTCATCCGATCTTCCCATTGTCATTGAAATGGTTGATGCCCGCGGGAAAATCGAAACCTTGTTGCCGCTGCTGGATACCATGGTTAGGGGCGGCATGATTACCATGGAGGAAGTGCGGGTATTGGAATACCGCCATGACCCGGCGGGGGCGGCAAAAAAACAGACCGGGAGCCAATAATCCGCAGGTATGGTGGAAATCGCCGCGATTCCCAAAATCGTTCATACTCCCGCCGCGGAGCATATTTTCGCGCCGCGGTTGGGACATTCGCCTTTGCAAGAACCGCAGGTGTAATTACTCGCGGCACATTCACGAATACGTTCCTGCATGACGCGCGTCCGTCCCTGGCAGTACGCGCAGTCATACTGATTCTCCCAGCATTCAGCAATGCGGCTCATGATTACTTCCGCAATTTTTTCGTCCAATCCAAGCGGCGCCGTCACATGAAAAGTGATTCCCGGATGCCGGGCAGCCGCCTGTTCCACCATTCGCGGAATATCCGTGGTGCTGTGTTTCCCCGGTGATAGGAAATATGGATGCACCACCACACGTTTGGCGCCCTGCCGCACGCAGGCGTCAAATGCCTGGGCGATTGTCGGTTCGGCGAGTTCCATGTGCGCCGGCTGAACAATTTGCCCGCCGGATACGCGCTGAAACATTGCCGCTACCTCATCCAGCATATCATTGGCGGCCGCAAAGCGGCTGCCATGATCAACTAAAATAATGCCCAGCCGTTCAGTTGATTCAGGGAAGAATACGGTTGATTGTTTTGGTGAGTCCGGCATGTATCTGTAATTCCTGTTCAAAAATATACTTAATAATAGGCGGCGGCGGTTGAATTGTGAAATGCCGGTCGGCAGGAAAACCCGCCCCGGCCGTCCGGGCAGGGCCGGTCGGCGGTCAGGTGCTCAGGGATACACTTCTATCGGAATGTTGGGCAGAGCGGGCCTTACCCGTTCCGCAACAGCCTCCAGTTCGGCCAATGACAGGGGGGTGGCAAATGGCTCCGCAGGCGCCCGGGCCACGGTATACAGCTGGATCATTTTTAATTTTCCTCCACCGGCAACAATGTCCTGAAGCCGCCGTATATAAGCGGAAATTTCAGAATCCGGCGTCGGTCGGCCATGCAGGCGCATCAGTAATGTTTGAATGACGATCGGCCGCAGCGCGGCGGCGGAGCGAATATTGCTGATTATCCGGTCGAAGGGAATGCTCGTGCGGTCCACCGTGCGGTAATAATCCTCTGTACCGGCATCCAATTTCGCCCAGATTTCGCCATTATGTTCATCCATATATGCCAGTGCGGACATCACCGCCGGCCGGTGAAACAGGGTGGCGTTGGTGATCAACACAATTTTAATCCGCCCCAGCCCATGAACCCCCAGTTCGGCAACTGCCGTTGCCAGACACGAGGATAAATCCGGGCATGAGGTTGGTTCTCCATCCCCGGAGAACGCAATATCATTAAGCCGCCGCAGTTGGGGGCTGACGTTCGCAAACGGAGGACTTTCAAACAGCTTGCCGCTGCGGAAATCGGCCAGTATGGCGGTGAGTTCGGTGCGCAAAACCGCCAGATCGATTGCCGGTGAGCCGCCCGGAATCCGCCGGTCAACGCTGCAATAGACACAATCAAAATTGCAGACCTTGTCCGGATTTAAATTAACACCGATGCTGACACCGCCGCTACGGCGGGATATTACCGGATAAACATAGCGATTGGATTGCCAGTTGCGATGGTGCTGCTCAAATGCCGGGCGGTTCGCCGGATCAATGAGGGAAGTCAGCCGAGAGTCGGAGGTTGGCGATGTCATTGGATGGCTTCCTGTAAACTGCCGGGCGGCCGGACTTTGCATTTGCGAAAGACCGCTGACAATGATTATATTCGCCCGGCGCGGTTCATTACCAGTTTCATTGCCCGCCCGTGGAACAAAATTGACCGGTCGGGATATCAACTCGTGCAGACGGCTGGAACCGGTCCTATGCCACCAACGAATATCACAAAACCGGAATTAACATTGCGTAAATGCCGCTTTTATCGGCCGGAAAGGACCGGACTACCGCGTTCATTAGGTGCCGGACGGTACTTTGCATATTTTTTGAATTGTGATAAAACGTAAGTCGGTTAAAGGCGGCGTTCATGTGGCATACGCCTGAAGCGCGTTGTCGTCTGGCCGACACCTGCTTGGTTATCTCAAATTTACGGATTGCTTATTCGGAGACTACCGGATGATGTTCTACCAGAAGCCAACCCTTTTAGATCGCAACATTCACCGAAATGCGCGGGTCAAAATGTCCGGCGGGGATTTTACCTTTGCGCGGAAAACGAATTCCGTGCCGCTTCTTGCTGTTGAATTTCCCCGTGCCGCGTTGGATTGCCCGATTGTCTTTGCCGGTTCGGATATGAACAATCTTCTGCCGGCCGCGTTGCTGGGCCTGCATACGGATGAAAACCTGTTTGTGAATCAGTCCGGCGGCTGGGCCGGCGGCTACATTCCCGCATTCATCCGGCGCTATCCCTTTGTGCTGGCGGAAAAGCCGGCCTCCCGTGGAGAATACAGCGTGTGTATTGATACGGCCTATCCGGGGTGGGAAAATCCGGATGGCACCGCACTTTTTGATGCAAGCGGTGCGGAAGCCCCATTGTTAAAGGAGGCTCTGACGTTTCTGAGTCAGTATCAGAACAATGTCGTGCCCACACAGAATTTTATAAAAAAGCTGGTTGAACTGGAGTTGCTAATCCCGCGTGAAATCCGGTCGCGCGATGCGGGTAACAAATACCTGTCTCTCCGCGGGTCGTATGTGGTTGAAGAAGCGCGAATTGCAAAACTGTCCGATGCACAGATATTGGAGCTTTGCCGGACGGGTGGCATGGGGTTGATTCATGCCCATCTGCTTTCACTGGGCAATTTGACCAAGTTGGAGCGTTCAATGCTCGCGGCGTTTGCTCCAGCGGGTGCCGCGGCGCCGGCTGAAGCGGCGGCCTCCGCCTCCGGCGTGTGATCGGAAATATCATGACGGAATAAATGCCGGCGCCAAGCCGCAGTTCATGCCGGGCCGGTTTTTCCATCGGCCGGCTCCCCCGCGATGTCCTGCCGTGCCAACTGTCCACAGGCCGCCGCGATATCCCGGCCGCGGCTTTTTCTAATATGCACTTTCACGCCGTGTCGGCGGATCTGGCTCTGAAAATCGAACATGGTGGGCCCGGACGGGCGACGAAACGGCAAATCCGGCACTTCGTTATAATAAATAAGGTTGATATTGGCGCGCATGCGACGGGCAACGGATGCGAGTTCGTCCGCATGCTGCGGCAGCGTGTTAACACCGTCCAGCATAATGTATTCCAGCGTTATTTCGCGGCCCGTCGTCTGGAAATAATATGCACATGCCTGAACCAACTGATCAATTCCGATCCCCTTGGCCCACGGAATAATCCGCCGTCGCAATTCGTCATTGGGTGCATGCAGGCTCAGCGCCAGCGTCACCGGCACGCCGGCATCGGCCAGCTTGCGAATCTGCGGCGGCAGTCCCACCGTGCTTACCGTTATTTTGCGTCCCCCGATGTGAAAAGCCCAGGGAGCCATCAGTATGCCGATGGCTGACAGTGTGACATCCAGATTCGCCAAAGGCTCTCCCATTCCCATGAAAACCACGTTGCTCAGCCGGCCGTCAGCCGGCAACAGGTGCGTGAGCCGCAGCGCTTGTTCCACCACCTGGCTGGTTTGGAGGTTATTTTTAAAGCCGGCCAGACCGCTGGCGCAAAAAGCGCAACCCACCGGACAGCCGACCTGCGTGGAAAGGCATGCGGTCCGGCGTATTTTTAAATTGACGTTGCCGGATTCATCAACGGCGTCCTCATCGCACGGAATCATGACGCTTTCGGTCAGTCCGCCGTCCGGCCAGCGGATCAGGCATTTTTGCGTACCGTCAGCGGCGGTCAGGTGTCGTAGCGTTTCGCCGGTAAAAATCGAAAACTTCAATTCCAGTGCGGCCCGATCGGCGATTGACAGATTGCTCATCTGGGAAAAACTGGTGGCGCGTTTACGATATATCCATTCCAGAATTTGTGCGGCGCGAAATTTCGGCATACCCATGCCGGTCACCTGCGCCTCAAGTGCCGCGGCGTTCAGCCCCAATATTGAGGGCCGAATACCGGCGTTGGCGTTTAACAGGTTGTCCGTCGATTCCAATATCGGCGGCGATTCGGCGG
Organism: Planctomycetota bacterium; assembly: GCA_021808485.1. Taxonomy (GTDB): domain Bacteria; phylum Planctomycetota; class Phycisphaerae; order WQYP01; family WQYP01; genus JAJYPG01. Next base: position 6,137 of record JAKBBN010000073.1, read on the forward strand.
AAATTTCCGGCACATTGTCGGAGCGGCTGCTTTTCATACGATCCAGTATATCCAAACCGGTGGAAAACCGCCTGATGCCGGGGCGGTAACCCTAAAAGGCCGCCGGCCCGACACGGCGCGGCGGCGGACCTGTTCAGATCACGCTGGCGCGGCTGATATTGGTGCGATTCAATTGTTCGTGGTGTTGCAATAGTGCAAGCAACGCCTCACCGCCCTGGCTGCGGGCGAATGTGCACTCCGCGGCGGAAACAGCGGTGACGCACAGCAGGTCAACTTTGCCGGATAAGAGCTGGAATTGTCCGGGCAGGTCATCAGGCGGAAAAATAAACAGCGCATCCAGCTCGGATTGTGCCGCCACCGGCCGGCCCAGCGGTACGCGATCAAAAGGACCTACCAGCTCTCCGGAAAGCTGTCCGCAGCCGACCAGCGTTTGAACGGCGGCGAGCCACAACAGCTGCGTGGCGACAAAATCCGCCGCATCGCCGACTTTCATGAAAAACTCAAAGCCCAGGCCGCTGAAGTTTTCGGGCCGGGCATTCTCCGGTGTCACGCCCCAGGGATTGGACAGACCGCTGGTTGCATAAATCCAGTTGGTGTCGGCCGAGCCGGGAAAACGCAAAACTAAAATCGTTTTCCATCGCGGGTCAATTGCTCCGGAGCAGAGACTCGAAAGGATATTATCCGTCATGCGGAAAATGCCGTTGGCGGGCCGGCCGAAAAGCCGCGGATAAATATTCTCCTCGCGGGTTCGCCAGATTTCCTCAAACCAGCGGCCATGACTGTCGGTCGGGGGTACATGCAAGAAGTCCGTCATGAGCGGGATTTTCCTCGGAAAACATGACATCAATCAACCGGCCTATTTGCCCTTTGCCGCCGGTTTTGTCGGTTTAGCCGTTGATTTCACGGTGTTTTCGGATTTTGTGCCGGTTGCCGGAGCGGCTGTGCCTTTGTCGGCCGGCGCGGCGGTGCGATCCGTTGAGCTGGATTTGCCGTCGGATTTTGCGGTGGAATCCGCGGCGGATACGGGAGCTGCCGAATCTTTTTTGGCGGCATCTTTGTATTTATCCGAACGATAATCGGTAAGGTAAAAACCGCTGCCTTTAAAGATGAAACCCGCGCCTGCGCTGATCAACCGGTTGACGGAATTCTTTCCGCACTTGGGGCATTTGCGGATCGGCTTTGCCGTGATGGATTGAAATTCTTCAAAGTGATGTCCGCACTTTTCACAGCGATATTCGTAGGTAGGCATGATGGCCGCTCCAGTTTGTCCGCAATCGCGCAATTCCTGATCCGTGGCGACTGAAGACTGTATTTAGATCATGGTCGATAAGGCCGCGACCGCCCGAAAGACTGTCGCGTATCACCCGCCGGATCAGGCTGATTCCGATGGGGCCATGCTTACCTTTACTCTCGCTGATCGCAGGACTTTGTCCCCGATTTTATAACCTTTGGAAAATGTCTGCAGCACCGTCATCGGCGGTTTTTCCGCAGAGCCCTCCCGCGCGATAGCCTCATGCAGATTCGGATCAAACGGCTGTCCAATGGGGTCAAAAGATTGAATACCGCGACGAACCAATATTTTTGTCAACTCGTCATACGTGATCTTAACCCCCTGGAGAATCGCAGCCGCATCCGTTTTGGCCGGGTCCACACTCAGGGCCATCTCAAAATGATCCAGCACGTCCAGCATATCCCGGGCAAAGTCGCCTTCGGCAATCTGGCGGGTATCCAGCATTTCACGGGCACTGCGGCGGCGGAGATTTTCAAAATCCGCCTGCCAGCGGAGCAGTTTCTGGCGAAGGTCTTCCGCTTCCAAAATGGCCGCGGTCAGTGCGGAAGCCGTGTCCACGCCCTGTGCCGTGCTGTTTTCGCCGGCGGCGGTTGAATCATCGGCAGTCTTGGTCTTATGTTTTTCTTCCGGCATAGTGAGCCTCCAGATTATTATTTACATCCCATATGCAATCCAGGTAATTCATTACCTTTTTTCGTTGGACTTATTGCCATCGGCCTTTGCGGCTTCCTCATTGCCCACCAGGTAGTCCCGCAGTTTTTCGAGAAAGTTTTTCTGGGAAGGCAGAACCGCATGTTGTTCTTCCGCGGCATATTCCCGCAGCAACTGCTCCTGTTTGCGGGACAGTTTTCGCGGCACTTCCACAAGAACCTGCGCCAGCATATCACCCTGTCGGCCGCCATGTACGTCCGGCAGGCCGAGTCCTTTAATCTTGATGATCTGTCCGTGCTGCGTACCCGCATCGATCCGCATCGACGTTTTGCCGAAAAGCGTGGGAATTTCGACATCCGCTCCCAGCGCCGCCTGGCTGAAACTGATGGGAACATTCAGAACCAGATCATTTTCCTGCCGCCTGAAGAATTTATGTTCCTGCACCTGCACATAAACGTGCAGATCGCCGCGGTTTGATGCCGTATCGCCCGGTTCCCCCTCGCCGCGGACCCGTACCGCCTGATTGTCATGAATGCCCGCCGGAATCTTCACGATCACCGTGCGCTTTAATGGGCTGCGTCCGCTGCCGTCGCAATCGGGGCACGGCTTGTCAACGGTGGATCCCTGCCCCATGCATGCGGGGCAGGTACTGACCATTTGAAACATTCCGCCGAAGCCGCGTTGGAGCACCTGTCCGCGGCCTCCGCATGTGGAACAAATTTTCCGCTTGGTACCGGCTTTCGCCCCGGTGCCGTGGCATGTGTCGCAGATATCCTGCCGGGTAAAACCTACTTCCCGCTGGCAACCTTGGGCGACATCCTTCAGGCTGATTTCCACCTGTGTTTCCAGGTCAAAACCGCGCGTCTGGCGGGAAGCCTGCCGCTGTCCGCCTCCCATCATGCCGCCGAAAATATCATTGAACAGCGACGAAATATCGTCGTACTGCATGTTCTGATAATCATGAACAGCCGTGCCGCGCAGGCCGTCGTGGCCGTACTGGTCATAGCGTGAACGCTTATCCGGATCGGAAAGAACCTCATAAGCCTCAGCGGATTCCTTGAAGCGGGTTTCCGCTTCCTTATCCCCGGGATTTTTGTCCGGATGAAATTGCAATGCCGCCCTGCGGTAGGCTTTTTTTATATCATCCGACGATGCGGTTTTTGAGACCGACAGGATTTCGTAATAGTCGCGTTTGGTGGGCATAATCCCGTACTCACGTTTTCGATTCGTTGCCCGTCAGCGGTGGTGGGAGCCGCCACCCGCCGTATCAAGCAAAAGCCCAGGGATGGCATTGGTTCCCTGGGCTTAAATTTGCGTGTAACCGGGCAAATCAAAAGCCCGACCGCCTGTCGGATTCACAGGCCCAGCGCATTATCGAACGCTGCCTGCGATCAATTCTTTTTCATCTTTCAGTTCCGTCACCAGAACATCGGTTGTCAGCAGCAAACCGGCTACGGATGCGGCGTTCTGCAATGCTGTGCGTGTGACCTTGGTCGGATCCACAACACCCATTTTAAACATATCGCCATATTCACGCGTGGCGGCGTTGTAACCGTAGGCACCGTCTTTTTCCAGGATCGTATTTACCACGACGCTGCCGTCTTCGCCGGCGTTGACGCAAATTTGCGAACAGGGGGACCGCAAAGCCGTGAGAATAATGTCGAACCCGACCTTTTCATCGCCGCGAGCCCGGCTCTTTGCCGTTTCCACATCGGCAATCGATCGCAGGAACGCCACGCCGCCGCCCGGGACAATACCTTCTTCCGCGGCCGCCCGGGTGGCGTGAAGAGCGTCTTCCACGCGGAATTTGCGTTCCTTCATGCTGGTTTCCGTCGCACCACCCACGCGCAAAACCGCAACTCCACCGGTCAGCTTGGCCAGGCGTTCCTGGAGTTTTTCACGATCATAATCGCTGGTGGTCTTTTCAATCTGAAGGCGGATCTGACTGATACGCCCCTCGATGTCTTTTTTCTTGCCGGCCCCTTCGATGATGGTGGAGTTATCCTTGTCCACCACGATCTTCTTGGCCCGGCCAAGGTCGGAAAGCTCAATGGTATCCAGTTTGGCGCCTAGGTCTTCACTGATGAATTTTCCGCCGGTAACAACCGCCAGATCACCCATGATCGCCTTGCGCCGGTCACCAAAGCCCGGCGCTTTGACCGCACAAACCTGCAGAATACCGCGAAGGCGGTTCACCACCAGAGTGGCCAGTGCCTCGGCTTCCACATCTTCCGCGACAATTAACAACGGTTTGGCCGCGGCGACCAACTTATTGAGCAGGGGCAAAAGTTCACTTATTGTGCTGATCTTTTTTTCATAAAGCAGGATGTAAGCATCTTCCAGGACCGCTTCCTGTGTGCTGGGAACGGTCATGAAATATGGGGAGAGAAAACCCTTGTCAAAGGACATGCCCTCGACCACTTCCATGGTGGTTTCTATGCTCTTGCCTTCTTCAATGGTGACGACACCGTCCTTGCCCACACGGTCCAGTGCATCGGCGACAAGATCACCGATGGAGCTGTCCGAATTGGCGGAAATGGTGGCCACTTTACGCAGGTCATCTTTGCCGTTCACCTTACGCGCCATTGATCGAATGGATTCGGTGGCGGCTTCAACGGCTTTATCAATGCCGCGTTTCACCACCACCGGATTCATCCCGCTGGTGACATACCGCAGTCCGGCGCCATAAATGGCCTCAGCCAGTACGGTGGCCGTGGTTGTGCCGTCACCGGCGATATCATTGGTTTTTCCGGCAACTTCATTGACCAGCTTGGCGCCCATGTTTTCAAACGGTTCGGCGAGTTCCACTTCCTTGGCCACGGTCACACCGTCCCGGGTTACCTGCGGCGAACCCCAACTGCGCGAAAGCACGACATTGCGCCCGGACGGGCCCAGTGTCACCTTGACGGCGGCGGCCAATTTGGAAAGGCCGTTAAATACTTTTTGCCTTGCGGCCTGGTCGAACATCAACTGTTTTGCTGCCATGATTTAAATCCTCAAAAAAGCTCTGTAATTCACAGTCCTTTGCATTTTGACCAACCGGAGCGGTTCGTCACGGAATGGTGTCACTTATTTGACCACCACGCCCAGCAGGTCACCTTCGCGCAAGATCACAAATTTATCATCGTTCACTTTGATTTCCGTTCCGGCATATTTGCCGTAGTACACTTCCTCGCCGACCTTTACGCTAACTGCGGCGCGTGTGCCGTTATCCAGGAGTTTGCCGGGCCCCACGCTGATGACTGTGCCGCGGGTCGGCTTTTCCTTGGCGGTTTCCGGAAGGACAATGCCGGATGCGGTCTTGGACTCCGCTTCCGCGGGTTTCACGACCAAACGATCTTCCAAAGGATTAATCTTCATACTGAAGGCTCCAAAAATATTGAATAATCAACCAATATATACGCTGTGGGTAAAATGAATCGGAGAATCGCCCGGTGAAATTCCAGGCGGATTACGCTCCGGTTACATCATATCCATGCCGCCCATGCCGCCCATGCCGCCCATGCCGCCCATGCCGCCCATGCCACCCATGCCACCCATGCCACCTGCACCGCCAGGACCCGCTGAATCTTTTGGCTTGGGCTTCTCCACGATGATTGCGTTCGTGGTCAGTAACAGGGCCGCAACACTGGCGGCATTCTGAAGGGCACTCCGCTCCACTTTTGTCGGTGTGATAATACCGGCCTTGACCATATCCTGCTCGTAATCAAGCGTAAGGGCGTTAAAGCCAAAGTTGCCTTTTCCGCCCAGCACCTTCTTGACGACCACGCCGCCGTCCTCACCGGAATTCTGCGCGATGCAGCGCGTTGGTTCCTGCAAGGCCCGCCGGATGATGGCTACGCCGGTGGCTTCGTCATGGGTAGCTGTTTTTACATTATCAAGTAGTGCAAGGCTGCGCAGCAGTGCTGTGCCGCCGCCCGGGAGAATGCCTTCTTCAACCGCAGCGCGGGTGGCATGCAGGGCGTCTTCAACACGGGCCTTCTTTTCCTTCATTTCCGATTCCGTGGCTGCCCCGACATTGATCTGGGCCACACCGCCGGCCAACTTGGCCAGGCGTTCCTGAAGTTTTTCGCGATCGTAATCCGAGGTTGTCACGCCGATTTCGCGGCGAATCTGCTCGATGCGGGCCTGGATTGACTTGCTCTGGCCGGCACCTTCAATAATCGTGGTGTTATCAGCGTCAATTTCCAACTTCCGGGCCTGACCAAGATCGTGCACTGTCACTTTGTCCAGCTCAACACCCAAGTCCTTCATAATCGCCCGGCCGCCTGTAAGAATTGCGATATCTTCCAGCATGGCTTTGCGGCGATCACCGTAGCCCGGGGCCTTGACGGCACATACGCTCAAAATTCCGCGAAGCTTGTTGACCACCAGGGTCGCCAAAGCTTCACCTTCAATATCTTCAGCGATAATCAGCAGCGGCCGTTTGGCCGACTGAACTTTTTCCAGCACCGGCACCAATTTGGTGGCGCTGGATATTTTGTCTTCCACAATCAGGATGAACGGCTTTTCCAGAACGCACACCATGTCGTCCTGGTTGGTGATAAAGTTTGGTGTCATGTAGCCGCGGTCAAACTGCATTCCTTCCACCACATCCACGTACGTTTCCCTGGTTTTGCCTTCTTCAACGGTGATCACGCCGTCCTTGCCCACTTTCTGGAATGCATCCGCCATGATCGCGCCGATTTCCTTGTCATTGTTGGCACTAATGGCGGCGACATCCGCAATTTCGTTTTTATCCGCTACATTTAAAGGTTTGCTCAATTTCAATAAATTTTCCGAAACAATGGCCACCGCCTTGTTAATGCCGCGGGCCAGCGCCATCGCATCCGCCCCGGCGGCAAGATTGCGGAATCCTTCCTTGAAGATCGCCTCAGCCAGAACCGTGGCGGTGGTGGTGCCGTCTCCGGCGATATCGCTGGTTTTGGTGGCGGCCTCCTTTACCAGCTGGGCGCCCACGTTTTCAAACTTGTTGGACAACTCAATTTCTTCGGCAACGGAAACGCCGTCCTTGGTTACCGTCGGGGCTCCCCATCCTTTGTCCAAAACCGCATTGCGGCCGCGGGGGCCAAGCGTGCTCTTCACGGCGGAAGCTAGTTTTGTAACACCCGCCAGCAGGTTTTTGCGTGCTGATTCATCAAAGGAAATCTGTTTGACTGCCATATGGACAACTCCTTGAGTAATAATCCCAGTGACCTAATTTTGCCTGAACCGTCCTGATTCGTCGGCTGCGTTAGCACTTGTTTTGGTTCATGCTCAATGGAAATACCGCACTTACATGAGCCTGTATAACCATCCTCGCATCTTCATACACCTTGGCCTGACCCGGTTTGAAACAGGATTGAACCCTGTCTTAAAAACTCAATTCGCCCGTTGAAGGGCGTCAACAAAAATAACGCCCGGTCCAAGCCGCCGTCTTGTAAGCAATGATTATGCCATTTCATTTGTTCCGTTTTGTGAATGTGTTGTAAGTAGTTTTAATGTAACAATTTAAGATAATTTATAGTGGTGTAATATGTCTGCTTTAACCGGTGGATTATCCTGCCGTGGTGGCAGCATAGGGTTGCTGTTCCGATGGCGTTTGTGACAAAACGGCAGGTTCAACGGAATGCAGCCTCGGCGGCGGCACGCATGACATCACGCGGCGCGGCCTGTCCCGTGAATCCCTCAAACTGGGCAACGGCTTGTCCCAGGAGCATTTCCATGCCTTCGATACAACATGCCCCGGCGGCCTGGCCCATTTGCAACAAGCGGGTGCGACGCGGATTGTAAACTGTGTCAAGAATTACCTGGTCAGCGTACAACCGAGTTTCAGCGCTGAATGGCAACGATGTTGTGTCCGGCGTCATGCCCGCCGCGGTACAATTGATGATGATCTTGTGGTGTGACTGTTTGAAATCCGCCGCAGGCCTGGCGGTTAAATTCGCGGAGCAGCCGGCCAGTTGTTTAACCATTTCCAAGCCCTTGGAAATGGTCCTGTTGTAGACTGTAACGCGGCCATGTAGTGCCGCGAGTGCCGCCGTAACGGCACGCGCCGCTCCGCCGGCGCCTAAAACCGCGATATCCTGCCCGCGTAAGTCCGCGGGTTCTATGCCCATTCCGCGCGTTAAGGCTTCAATGGCGCCGGTCGCATCGGAATTCATCGCCCGAATATGCCCATCCGTTGAAAACAACAACGTGTTCACTGCGCCAATATGCCTGGCAACAGGGTCAATGTCCGCCTTATTTTTTAATGCGTAGGCCAAGGCATTAATTTTATGAGGAATGGTGATGCTTGTACCGCACAGGTTAAACCCCGGCAAAGATCGCAAGGCGTCCACGGCCTGGGCAAATTGTTCCTCCCCGGCCTCTACCAGCAGCGGAATGTACAGCCCGGCGAAACCAATCTTCTGAAAACCGGCATTGTGAATAATTGGACTGACCGAATGACTCACCGGAGAACCAATCAGGCCGCAAACGCGCCAGTCTGATTGCTGCTGCTTGAACCGGTAGCCATTCACCAGCGTTGAAACAAGAGGCTGCCCCGGCGCGGACCCCGGGTGGCCATCCAACTCGGCAAAAGTAAAAGCGGCGCCAAATTTCATCGCAAGCAGACGTGATATTTGGCCGGCCTCACCCATTGCGATAGCGACCAGCGGCAATTTACCAAAGCTCTCACGTTGCGTGTACAACCGCAGGGCCGCAAGTGCATCAATTAATGTATGTGCCTTGAATGCCACCTTGAGCACCGCCGCAGCCGCTATACCGGCCATGGCTTGAAGGCGTTGCTGAATATCGGCCGGTCTGGCGGCAAAGTCATGGTTGGACACAATTAAATTCGGGCGGTCGGCTTTGTTGTTATCGGTCGGTTTACCAATAAGAGGTGACAGCCCGGCGGCGAATTTTGAGGAATTCTTCCATGCCTGCCATTCCACATCCACCATGTCCGGATTCATGCGGCAGCCGGCCTGCAGCAGGGTCAGTCGTTCCTCTTCTGTTCCGGAAAATTCACCACCTTCCCATGCCGGCCGAATGGTCAGGATCGTCTTCAGGCGGCGAATATCCGGGTCTTGCAGTGCATTTTCGATGGTCAACCGGTCGGCTCGATCACAACGCAGTTCAATGGCGTCGGCTCCGGCGGAATGAGCGGCACGGGCAAAAGTCCGCGCCGCCGTGATGTCCGTCAGAAAATGAGGCACAACGATCCAGGTGCCGCCGGTCTGATGGATGATGCCGCCGCCGGGGTGGCGGGCGGTATGGACCGGGGTATCGGAATTGCCATGCGGTTCGGAGGGGTGAAATGTCATGCGGATTCCTTATTTCCCCTTTTCCTGCTGTTGCCGGCTTTCGCCGCGACTTTTCCGGAGGTCTTTGCGCGACTCGGTATGTCTGCGGCTTTTACATTTGTTTCCGATTCCAGCGGAATAATTCGCGGTTCCCGGCCCGCAGTCAACGCCAGCAGCACATCCAGATTGTTGCGATCCCATGGCTCGCCGTTGGGCGCTAAATCCTTGGGTGTTTCCAGAATTTTGGGAAGCTGCGCAAATTGCGGGTTTTGGCAGATAAACCTAAATACCGCAAGGCCGACAAAGCCGTGCCCCAGGTGCGTATGCCGGTCAACGCGGCTGCCCAACGGCTTTTTACTGTCATTCAGGTGCATGACCCTCAGGTGTTTCAGCCCAATGGTGCGGTCAAACTGCCCCATGACCTGTTCAATGCCTTGCGACGTGGTAATGTCATAACCTGCGGCCAGCACGTGGCAGGTATCCATGCAAACCGCCAGTCGTGATGTGTCTCCTACACCGGCGAGGACCTCGGCCAGATGCTCAAATTTATATCCCAGGCATGTGCCCTGACCGGCTGTGGTTTCCAGGCAAATAATTGTACCACTCGGGGCACGAAGCAGTATTTGTCGAAGGGCGGTGATGATGTTGGCCAGGCCGGCCGCTTCGCCGTTGCCCCCGTGAGCGCCCATATGGGTCACCAGGTATTTAATCCCAAGTTGTTCACAGCGATCAAGTTCATTGGCAAATGCCCGGATACTCTTTTCCCTTAGTTCCGCATCCGCGGACGCAAGGTTAATAAGATAAGAATCGTGGGCGACAACCTGGTCAAAACCCAATTCGGCAAGTCGGGCCCTGAATGCGCTTGTTGCCTGCTGTGTCAGAGGAGGTGCGGTCCATTGCTGCTGATTTCGTGTGAACACCTGCACCGTTTGCAGCCCAAGCTCCCTAGCTTCATCCAAGGCATTCGTCATGCCGCCGGCAATAGATAAATGCGATCCGAACATGACCGCCAAGCCTAACGCGAAAGTGGTGAATTTGGCAACCAATTCCGAAAAATGTCGCGCGTGGGCACAAGCCCGCCGGCAGTTCGGGCCATTGTGCGGTATTGCCGGTCTTATACTCCGTTTGGCGTGCAACGGTACATAACCATGGGTTGCATTATAAATAATCCTTGGGAAAATATCTAGTTGAAAGGGTTCTCATGGAAGCGGAC
>JAKBBN010000146.1 GCA_021808485.1 Planctomycetota bacterium
TTGACGAATCCAAGCGAACCGCGGCGGAACATTCTGTTTGATGTGTCGCTGGTAGAGGGAAAATCCACCGCGCCGGTGAATCCTCGCCTCAAGAGCCTGCCCGGATAATCGGCGGAAGCCAAAAAATTAAAAACGCCGCAAAGACGATATTCAGCGGCGCCGTTGCGGGATAAGAAGACGAATGTCCGGCAAATTGCGATAATAGTGATTAAAATCCATCCCATAACCGACGACAAAATCATCGGGAATATCAAAACCGATAAAATCCGCGGATAGTCCTTTGTTAATGGCGCACTGCTTTCGCAGCAATACACAGGTACGAATACTCGCGGTACGTCGGCGGCGCAGCAGAGCTTGAATCGCGGCGATGCTTTTGCCGCTTTCCAGAATATCATCCACAATCAGTACATGCCGGCCGGCAAGCGGGAGTGTGCCGGGCAGCAGGATACTGACGCCGCGACTTTTAGTGCTGCGGCCGGGATAGCTGGAAACGGCGACAATATCCACCTGCATTTTCATCGGCAAGTGGCGTATCAGGTCCGCCAGGAAAATAAACGATCCCGTCAGGACCGGCACAATCATGATTTCCGTGCGGCCGTACTCTGCGGCGAGTTCCGCCGCCAGACCTGCAACACGGCGCGCGATACGTTGACGGGAAACAACAATATTGCCGCAGTCAGCATGGCACGGTGGTGTTTTCATGCAATTAATATAGCCTAACCGTGGTTCAGCCATGACCTTGTTACGCGGAATAAACGGGCAAAAGCCGCGCCGCGGATGCAATTATTTTTCTTCGGCGGCAGCTGCGCCGGGTGTTAACACCGTGAATACCGGGAAATGATCGCTGGCATAGTTGCCGTGCGGACCGTGCATGCGAATAATTTTTGCCGCCGACCACTTCCATCCCGGGCCGACAAAAATCAGGTCGCTGGGCCAGTTCAAACCCGGCCGACCAACGTAGTATTGCACGGTTCCCCACCGGACACCGGCCGGTTTAAGGCTGTAGTTAAAGGTATCAGACCAGCGAAAACCGCCATTGATACGTGACGGCGGACCTAAAAGTTGATTGTAGACCGGCAAGTCCGTTCTTGGATGATTCATGTCGCCCAAAACGATAACACGGGAATGCGGAAAGCGTTTGATGAAGGACGCCACGATGCCGTGCAGGCGGCCGGCATCGGCCACGGCATTTTGATTGCCATGTCGCAAATGGGTGTCAAGCAGAATAATCGGCGGTAGAACGCCCGATCGGTCACCCAATACCACCAGGGAGTAATAAGCATTTTCCGTGGCGTTGTTACGCAATGCTCCGGGGCGCACCAGCCCATGCGCTCCGGCCAAGCGGCGAAATCGAGTGGAGTAAAATATCTGATTCCAGGTTCCAATAGCTCCCGAAATGGCTGAGAACAAACCTTGGGCCAGCCCGCGCGACACTGGATAATGCCGGAACTGCCGAAAGCGGTCCGCCAGCCATGCGGTCTGGACGGGCGTACAGGCCTGAAAGCCTATCAGGTCCGGCTGGTATTTGTGAATAATTTGCGGCAGGATCCGTTGCTGAATGTCCCATCGGTGCGGACCCGCGGTTGGTTCAATCATATTGATGTTAAATGTCATCACGCGAACATGGCGCGATCGGCTGAGAACCGGTTGATCAGGACGGGCAGACGATGGCGGTCCTGATCTGGGCCAGAACAGAACGCCAAAAGCAATGACCGCGCCGACGGCAAGGAGCAGCCATGCCCCCCGACGCACGTTGTGCCCGGCAAGTGGGGAAGTCAAGGTTCCGCCCTCCGACTGCGGCGCATTTTTACGGACTGCCGGTCAAGAAAGCGGGCCAGCAGTCGATCCGCGATTGACGGCAAGGCGGCGGCAATTGTGACCCCGAAACGGGTGGGGCGATGCGGCCAGAGTTCGGGGCGGGGTCTTTCGACGAGTCCGGCGATTTTTTCCCCGACAAACGCCGCGGATTGCATGGTACCAAATCCGCCCATTTTCCTTCCACTGCGTTTGCCGGCTTGTTCAAAAAATTCGGTTGCCGTGGAGGTCGGATGGACGGAGCTTACGTAGATGCCGAACGGCCGAAGTTCCAATCTTTGTGCTTCCACCAGTGATAACTGCGCCGCCTTCGTCATCGCGTATGGCCCCATCTGCGGGAGCGCACGGCGGGCAATCGCGGAAGAGACGGCAATAATATGGCCGGATTTACGGGGCAGCATGATCCCGGCGGCGCATTTCATCACATACCACGTGCCCAGAACATTGACCTGCCAGATTTCATTCATCTGCTGATCGGAGGTTTCATGCACCCGGCTGAAAAGACCGAAACCGGCGTTGGCAATGGCGATATCCACGCGGCCGAATGCTTCGATTGCCGCGGCAAAAAGCTGCTGGACATCGGCATATCTTCCTACATTACATTGGACGGCTACGCATTGGCCGCCCTGCTTTGTAATCTCCTCCCTGACGGATTGAAGCATGTCCACGCGGCGCGCACCGATCACCAGGCACGCACCGCGGCTCGCCAGACTCGCTGCCGCCGCCCGGCCGATACCGGCTGACGCCCCGGTAATGACGGCCACTTTGTTGTTAAGAGTCCCCATTTATTCCTCGTATGAATGTGTGCAATAGCATGCCGGGGTGAGCCGCCGAAACTAAATTAGTTTTTCCATGCTTCTGGCCATTTTTGCCAGTTCACCGGGCGGCTGCTCCAGAACGCGTGCGAACAAGTTATGAAATACAGAGAAAAAATTCATAAGTTCCTGCATTCGGTCGGCAAACGCGGCGTGATCCGCCGATTCCTGATGATTGGCCGGGGCCGTACCGGCCGCCTTGGCGCAATCAGACAGACGATTGAGCAGGGGGTCAAGCTCGCGCCGTTTGCGCTCGCGAAATATATTATGGAACATGACCCAGACATCGCCCTCGGTGGTAAAAAAATCACGGCGATCACCGGGAACGCTGGTTCGCCGCACAATGCCCCAGTTGCCCAGTTCACGCAAATTCATGCTGACATTTCCGCGGGAAATGTGGAGTTCTTCCATGACCTGCTCCGCAGTCAGAGGTCGCGGAGAGATCATGAGCAGCGCGTGAATTTGCGCCATGGTCCGGTTGATTCCCCAGTGCGGCGCCATCTGACCCCACAGGTCCACGAATTGTCG
>JAKBBN010000074.1 GCA_021808485.1 Planctomycetota bacterium
TTTTTAACACCCTGTTGCGCCAGGACCGTGCCGATACTGGTGGTACCGTCGCGCAGTGGAATGCACCATATCCAGCCATGCTCAATAATATGCATGGTGATGTAGTGCCGCTCGTGCGGGTCGGCCTGGGGAAGATTGTCAAAATAGTTATAAACTGCCAGACGACCGAAATCCGGCAGCATGCGCCGGCCGCCGAGGCGCCGGGCCATAAAACCGGGCGCACCGGAGGCGTCCAGCAGAAAATCCGCGGTATACTCCACCCCGCCGGAGCAGGTGAGCGTTACGCCGTCGCCGGTGAGGACGGCCTGTTCCACGGCTGTATTTTCATGAACCAAAGCGCCGGCAGCGGATGCCGCGTCGCGCAATTGCCGGTCGAAAACGGAGCGGATCACCTGAAAAGCCGGGGGTGGATCGCCACGAAGCAGCGAGGCAAATTCAAATGTTTGCATTTCGCCGATGACAGGATCAAAGAATCGGGCGCCGAACTTCTGCTGGTGATGCGCGGTCATAAACCCGCGATCCAAGCCGATTTTCCCCAAAACCGGCATGCTGTGGGGCAGAAGAGACTCGCCGATGTGATGCCGCGGATGTTCGCCGGCTTCCAGCACGCGGACCGTGATACCGGCCCGCGCCATTAACGCGGCGGCGGCGGCGCCGGCCGGGCCGCAGCCAATTACAAGCACTTGTGAGTGTTGATCTGCCATTGCTGTATTCTCGCGCATCGGCAGGCGGCAGGCAAGTGATCGAAAACCGCTTTGCGGCCACCATCGCCGGGCCGACGCCGGTTGGGCTACCAGCTTTGCAAATCGCCAAGCAGTTCTTCCACAAGATCTTTCATGGTTACCAGTCCCACCGCGGCCCCCTGCTGGTTTACCACCACGGCAATCGTTTGATGGGCGGCCTGCATCAGTCGGATGGCGGTGCGAACGGATTGTTCCGCAAGCAGCGTCAACACGGGGTGCAAATGTTTCTGTAATTGCAGATCACCGGCGTTGCCGATCACGTCAATCACGTCCACCATGCCCAGCACATCCTGCGCGGACCGGCCGAGGACGGGCATTCGCGATACATGATAGTGACGGATCATCGCCTCAAAGCCGCGGCGGCTGATATTCACGGGCACGCCGATGACACGGTTCCACGGCATCATGACTTCGCGAACGTTGACATGGGCCATGCGCAGGCCACGTTGGATCAGATCCTGCTGCGTATCCGTAAGCAGACCGGCGGCGGCAGGTTCGGCGGTAAAGGCCAGCAGGCGGGCGGGCGTGCCGACATCCGCCGATTCCAGCATTCTGCCGAAAATGCGCCGCGTGATCATATCCATCGCGCGCAGGAGCGGGAGCACCGGCACGACAGTGATGACCATCAAGGACCAGTTAAGCAACCGCGACAGGCGGTATGTCCAGTCGTCGGAATGCGTGAGGAAAAGGTCTTTGGGTAAAATTTCGGCAAATATGAGCATCAACGGAAGCACGATAAGCGCGGAGAGCAGGGTTTTAACCGTGGCGGAATAATGCCCTTCGCGCAGCAATTCCGCCACGGCCGCGGAGACCATAAAATTGCTGATATTCTGCCAGATCAGCAGTCCGGCAAGCGGACCGGCGGGTTTTTTTACCCAGGCTTCGATCCGCCGTGCGTCGGGGTCGCGTTTCCAGCCTCGCAATTGCAGTCGCGGGCGGGACAGCACGTAAAACCCGGTTTCCATCCCGCTGAAAATAATGGATCCCAGCAGCCCGACGCCGGCGGTGATCACCCACGCCAGCCATTGCGGCAGCACCGGTACGGACGACGAAAACGGAAATATCGGCACGGAAGCGGTCATGGCGAATCCTCCGGCAATTGTCCGCTGTGGGCGTTATTTACCGACGGACCCGCGGATGCCGCCGCGGTCTCCGCAACGGCTTTATCCACGAGGCTGATGCGCACCCGTCCGACGCGCGGCCCATGCATTGTTTCCACGGTAAGCCGTACATTCGGCAGGCGTACGGCATCTCCCGGGCGGGGAAGGCGGCCGAGTTCGGCGTAAATGACCCCGCCAAGCGTGGCGGCCCGCCGTGATGCATTGCGCCCGCTGAGCAGTTCGGCGCAATCCAGCAACGACACATTTCCGGACGCGATCCATTCGTCCGGTCCGGCCGGTTCAAGATGCTCCTGGACCGGGTCCCCGGGTTCGGAAATATCACCGATCAACTGTTCCACGACATCTTCAATGGCTACCAGGCCCGCCACGCCGCCGAATTCATCAACGACCAGCGCCATCTGAATATGATTCTCCCGAAATATATTGAGCAGCCGTCCCACCGTCTGGAGTTCCGGAACGAATTGCACGGGCTTCAGCAGGGCGCGGAGCGCGGCGGCGGTCGAGGGCTTTTCCAGCAGCAGCGCCTTGGCGTAAACCACTCCCAGCACGTTGTCAATTTGGCGATCAAACACGGGAATTTTGGATAAATGCGTCCGGAGAAACAGAGACCGGAGTTCGTCTACAGGCCGGGAAATATCAAAACTGACCATGTTAACCCGGGGAACCATGATATGACGCACGCGCAGTTCACCAAGGCGGAGCACCCGCTCTATAAGCTGGTTTTCGCCCACATCAATCATGCCCTGTCTTTCCGAAAGCACCAGCAATTCACGCAATTCACGCAATGACAATCCTTCCGGAATTTGGGGACGGCCGATAAGGCGGGCTGCGGGCTGAATGATCAGTTTTTGCAGCAGCGTGACCACCGGTTGAAGGGCCTGAACAAACGGCAGCAGCCAGGAAGCGATCAGCGGCGCTAAAGATCGATTAAACGTCCGGCCGATCATTTTCGGCATGACCTCGCCGAAATAGGCCACCAGCAGCAGGGGCGCCAGTGCACCCACGGCTGCCGCGGCGCCGCCGGCGCGGGCCGCCACGGCCGCCAGCAGAAAGCTGCTGATGATAAACACCAGTGTGGTGCAGGCCATATTGATCAAAAGGATCACGATAAGGGCGGAGCGACCCATGTCACGCAGGCGGGCTACGGCGATTTCGCGGCGGGACCGGCTCTTGCGGAAATACATCACATCCGCCCGGCTGAGCGAAAAAATCACGGTTTCACTGCAGGAAAAGACGGCGGCCAGCACCAGCAGCAGGCCGGCCGGTATGAGCAGATTCAGATGTTCAAGCAGCAGTTGCATCATGCGAGCCGAAATACCGTACTGTGTCACGCTTCAGGACAGTTTTCCTCCGTCCGGGCGGCTTATTGACAATATCCGATTTTCGCCGAACATGCCCGATTTATGAAGCACGCACTACCATGGCTTGATGCGAATTATACCCCGGAGCTGTTGCATTCGCGGCTGGCGCCGTCATTACGACCGCCGCAACGAACCGGTATGATTTATTCCGTTGTCATCACAATTCTATCGGCATTAACCAGCGGCTGCGCCATTCCGCCCCACTGGGGTATGAATAAAGCAGGGCAGATTCGCGCCGCCGATCATACATTGTCCGATCCGGCCAATCCGTTTGCTGTGCGCGTTGAAGCGGACAAGCGGCTGGTTCGCTTAACTTCCATGAAGGGAGATTTTCGCCTGCGGATTTTACAGCGGATCATTTGCACAGCGGAAAATTCACCGCGCATCAAGATCTATGCTCTTGCGGAATTGGCCAAAGCCAGTCCGGCGACGGCCAGGGCGTTATTGCAACACAGACTTTATCACATGAATCACTGGCGAGTTCTGATTTTCGCGTGCCGATTGGCTGTCTCGATGCACGATGCCGGCGCTGTCGATGCACTGTTCCGATCATTGAAGCGGCCGGGGCGCCGTTATGCCATCGGCGATCGGCCGGAGGCGGCGGCGATTCGTGATCTTACGCACCAAACCTTGCGGGCGGCATTATGGCGGCGCCTTGCAGCGCCGGGCAACATGCCCGCGCGCGTGGCGGCACTGGAAGTTCTCGACCGTATAGGCAGTGCGGAAGTGGTAAAAAAGGGCATTCTGGGAATTGAAAAACCGGATGCTTTTATCACGGCTTTGGCGTGGTATATCCGGCAATTTGACTATCTGCCGCGACGGGGAACGGAAGCGGCTTGGGTGGAAGAATTGTACGGGGCGCGTAAAGGACCGCTTATCCGCAAGGCGATGGCTAATGTTGAAGGCCTCCTGCGGGATCATTTAATGTCCGCGGGCCTTGCGCCCCGATATCTGGCATTGGCCGGGCAATTCGGCAAACAGGCGCAACTGTTGCCAATGCAACCGCTCTACCAAAAGGTTGCCGCACTGCTGGCCGAACACCGGCATATCCGCCGGCCGGTGCCATATGCCGGCGCCCCTACGGATATCACGCCGACGCTGTCGGCCAATCAATCCAAACTGGACTACTGTGATCTGCTGCTGGCAAAGGTCCTGCTCACGGCATTGGCCCGGGGCGGATTCGCGAAACATGTTTGGCAGGCCGGCGACGCATCACGGCAGGACAGATCCAGTGAAGAAGGCGGATTGATTATCTGCCGTGGAAAATCATTGCAGCTTCAGCTTTATGATCCGGCGATGCGGATTAACAACACAATTTATGTTTCCAGCGGACGACTGCTGCTGGATACACCGCGGGGGATCGCCCAGTTTATTTTCCATTTTCAGCATGTGCATAATGCACGATACACGGGTCCGGCGGAAGGGGATTTAAGGTATGTCCGCCATACCGGATGCAGTGTGGTCATCTTTACTTCCATCGGGCGCGGCAAGTTTGATACGGTGTTGGATACGCCGTCCGGAGCAGTGCTGGATCTGGGCGTAACGGCGCTGCATTAATGCGCCGTATGCCGACAGGTAAAGGAGAACTGGCTTTCGGCATATGCAGTACCCGCTGCGGCCCCGGCCGGATCGCCGGTTTCTTCCCCGATTGCCGGCTACGCCGGTTGCACCGGCCGTTTGACCTTTCAGGCCGGCGCTCCTTGTGTAGTCGAACGGTGCATAGGCGATGCGGTTTGCCGAGGTTGTTGCATCGGTTGCATACGCCGTCAAGACGCCGGTCATTCGCCGACCTATTGGCGATTGACAAAAATCATAATTGTATTTATATGATTCGTCAGGCGGAAATTGGAGGCATCGCCAATTGCGACCGACCGAAGCCGTACACCCATCGGTGGGTGTAAATGCCGGCGCATCACTGCCGGTTCAATCGGCTCGCCGGTGATTTCCTGCGTCCGCGGTATGGGCCGCAGGCATGCTGTTTCTTTGGAGGCTCCTATGACATTCCGCACGACGATCGGAAGCCGTTTGGCCTGGATCAAATGGCGCGGCTCGTCTGTATTGCCGGGTGCAACGGCCGCCGCCGCCGTGGTTATGATGGGGGCTTTTGTCCGGGCATCGACCGCGCCGCTAAGCGGCTGGCATATCGCCCGTACCATTGTCGGCATCAGGACCCATGTGCCGACGCACGCGCCGGCCAACAATTTTCCCGATGGACCGCTCTTGGGCAACGGAAGTCTTGGAGTCGCTGTTCAGGGGCGCAACACGGATCACATTTCACTGTACCTGGGCCGCGAAAATTTCTGGAGTCTGCTGCGCGGACGCATTATGCCGTTCGGCCGGGTGATCATTTCGATTCCGGCGTTGCACAACGGCGGTTACAGAACCACTGTGTTCCCGGGAACGGCGGAGGTCCGCGGTCAATTCACCGGCCGCAACGGTCGGGAATTGCGTTTTACGGCATGGACGGCCTGCCGCCCGATGAATGCCCCGCCAAAGCCGCGTGGTGCACGCGAAGACTTGCTGGTTGTAAAGCTGCGGAATACCGGCAAAGGCCCATTGAAAATCAGCACGGCTTTGCTGGACGCCTGGGGCACGCGCGGCGCCGCCGGCATGGCCGGAAGGACGGCCGGTGTGGATTGGCTGCGGGTATCACCGGACACCGTTCGCGCACGCATCGGCCTGCCGACGGGGCTGGAAAAATACGAACATTTTCAAGGCCGGATTAAAGATGTCCGGATATTCGGCCCGGTTGCCGGGGAGCAATCCACGTTACGGCCGCTGTATACATTTCTGGCGGCGCGCCAAGGCAAACCCATTCCCGCCGGGCATGTGGTAAATACGCATCTGGATTGCGGGTATCTTCGCATACCGCAGCGGGCCTTCAGGCTTTCATTGCATGTCC
The DNA here is from genome assembly GCA_021808485.1 of Planctomycetota bacterium. Lineage (GTDB taxonomy): Bacteria > Planctomycetota > Phycisphaerae > WQYP01 > WQYP01 > JAJYPG01. The sequence continues at coordinate 6,128 of JAKBBN010000074.1, forward strand.
GGCCAAGATCGGCAACCGGTACGCAGGCGATTTTCAGCGCCATGACGACAAAGCGATGGACACACTGGCCCGGCGGCGGTCAACCACGGATTCCCTATGGACTGTCCCTTTCCCTTAATCAGGGAAAGGTATCCGTCATGCTGAATCGCGTGCGGATAACCGCGAATCGCGCGTTGCCGCTTCACCGCTGGACTCATGTTCAAGTAAGTTACGACGGACGACGGCTTGTCCTGACGATTTCGGGTCGGCAAGCGGCACAATCCACGGGGTTCCCTTCCACAGCGCAAGTGGCCGGCCCGCAGTGGGACTGGAATGCGATTCACCCCGGCGATCCGCAGTTGCCCTTCGACGGTTGCGGCCCTGACGGGCTCATCGGGATGCGAATCGTTGGAACGGCGGTACATGGAACGGCTGCTTCGGATTCCATCACGCTTCAGGCGAGGCAATCCGCGACAATTCTTATTTCCGCGATGGACAGCCGCGATACCCCTGATTTTCACCGGGCCTCCATCAAGCTTCTGAGCGCCGTGCACAGCGGTACGCTCGCCCGGCTGTGGCAGTTGCACCTGGCGTGGTGGCGGAACTTCTGGAACAAGTCCGCCGTTGAAATTCCCCAAAAAACGATACTGGATTCGTATTATGGATCGCTGTACCTATTCGCCTGCAGCAGCGCGCCGAATCATATTGCACCCGGGCTCTGGGGAAATTTTATCACCAGTCCGTGGATGGCGTGGAACGGCGATTACACGCTTGATTACAATTACGAAGCCCCTTATTGGTCGGCTTATCCCACCAATCATGTCGCCCTGGCCGACAATTATGACATGCCGATCCTGGCCTGGATGGCCCGCGGCCGCGGGCTGGCCAAACTGCGCGGTTACAAGGGGCTTTTTTATCATTGCCATTTAAGCCCACCACCGGGCTGGTCTGCGGACGGCGCCCGATCCTTGCAGCAGAAATGCGATGCACTGTTCGGTTCGGTGGATTGCCTGATGCGCTGGCGCTACACGCGAAGCCGGAAATATGCCCGCATGGTGTATCCATTCCTGCGCGGCGTGGCCACATTTTGGGATCACTACCTTGTGTTAAAAAACGGCGTTTACATGGACTATAACGATGCCGCCGATGAAAGGCAGCATCCGCATGATGTCAACCCCGCCACGAGCATTGCATTTCTGCACATGCTGTATCCCGGCCTGCTGGATATGAATACCGCGCTGGCTCTGCACGATCCGGATGCCCGCATCTGGCGGCATATTCTGCATCATCTTGCACCGTTGCCCATTGTGCCGGCGGCCTCCGTCACGCCGATTGTCAGGGCGGTCGGCCGCGCCGCGGTGCGGGGCAAATGTGTTATCCGCAATGCGCTCATCGGATCAGATTGGATACGGCTGAATCAACTGCTGTCCGCGCACCCGCCGCTGCGTGCGACGGGCTCCTCCGCCGGCATGAATTCCCACCAAGCTATTTTTCCGGGATGGGCCGTCGGACTGGAAAGCGGGCGGAAGGAACTTACCGCGGCTCTGAATACCGTACGTTTCCAGAAAACGTGGTATGATTTCAACAATACATCAAGTTTTTATCCGGCTTGTGCGGCGGTCGGCTACAGACCGGAAAGAATACTTTTCCACCTGCACACGCTTATTCGCCATTTTTCCTATCCCAATTTTGTGTTCCAGATGGGCGGCGGCGGAACGGAAAATTTCGCCACCGTGCCGGTCACGATTTGCAACATGTTCCTGCAGAGCTATCAGCGGAATATCCACGTATTTCCGGATTGGCCGCGGGATCAAAATGCCGCCTTCCGCCACTTGCTTGCCTGCGGGGATTTTCTGGTTTCCAGCCGCATTGCCGGCGGCCGGATTGAATATGTCGTTATTACGAGCCTGCGCGGCGGGCAGTGCCGCATCGCCAATCCATGGCCGGATCACCCGGTCCGCGCTGCCATACGCGGCGGGAAAACTTCGCGGCTGTCCGGGGCGGTACTGCGCTTCGGCATGGTCAAAGGGCAGCGGTTGAAACTGCAGGAACGTTGACGAACCTTCAATGAGGTGAAAAAGGCGGTCCGGCCGTCTTTTAGCGCGGCGGCCGCCGCAAATCGGCATTAGCGCCACTTCCACGTGCGGATTTCTTCCATATCCTGTCCGTGCTGCCGGATGTAATCCGAATGGGTCAGGAGTTTATCGCGGAGCATCTGTTTAAAATATGCCGCCCGCGCGCCAAGCTGCGGGAGGCGGTCGATCACATCCTGCGCCAGATGAAACCGGTCCATGTCATTGAGCACGGCCATATCAAACGCGGTGGTAATGGTTCCCTCTTCTTTGTATCCGCGGACATGAAAATTACCATGATTCGTCCGCCTGTAAGCCAGCCGGTGGATCAGCCATGGATAACCATGATAAGCGAAAATCACCGGTTTATTGCGGGTAAACAGAACATCGAAATCCGCATCGGAAAGGCCATGAGGATGTTCGGACTGCGGCTCAAGCCGCATGAGGTCCACCACATTCACCACGCGGATTTTAAGATCGGGCAGACAATTGCGCAGAACGGAAACCGCGGCCAGTGTTTCAAGTGTGGGGACATCACCGGCGCAGGCCATAACCACATCCGGATCCGACCCGCGGTCATTGGATGCCCATTCCCAGATGCCGATACCGGCCGTGCAGTGCCGGACGGCCTGATCCATATCCAGCCATTGCGGCGCAGGGTGTTTGCCGGCCACAATCACATTCACATAGTGACGGCTGCGCAAACAATGATCCATGACCGAAAGCAGGCAATTGGCATCCGGCGGCAGATACACGCGCACAATTTGCGCCTTTTTATTGACAACATGATCGATAAATCCCGGGTCCTGGTGCGTAAAGCCGTTGTGGTCCTGGCGCCATACATGGGAAGCCAGCAGGTAGTTGAGCGAGGCGATTTTTTGTCGCCAGGGCAGTCCCAGAGTCACCTTCAGCCATTTGGCGTGCTGATTGAACATTGAATCTACGATATGGACAAATGCTTCATAGCTGTTGATGACGCCATGCCGACCTGTCAGCAAATATCCTTCCAACCAGCCCTGACATTGATGTTCAGACAGCATTTCCATTACCCGGCCGTCCGATGCGAGGAATTCGTCATCGGCACGCAATTCGGCGTTCCATTGCCTGCCGGTGACCTTAAACACATCACCGAGACGATTGGACGCGGTTTCATCCGGCCCGAAAATCCGAAAATTCCGCCGGTTTTGGTTTCGCTGAACGACGTCACGCAGAAATGCACCGAGTACGCGCGTATCTTCGGCGACGACGGCGCCGGGTGCGGATATCTTCAGGCCGTAGGTTCGAAAATCCGGCAGCACAAGATCGCGCAGAAGCGATCCACCGTTGGCATGGGGGTTGGCGCCCATGCGACGGGTTTTCACGGGTGAAAGTGCGGCAATTTCCGGCACAAGGCGACCCTGGGAGTCAAACAACTGGTCCGGCTTATAACTCCTCAGCCAGTTTTCCAGCATTTTCAAATGCTCCGGGTTGCCGATGGGATCAGTCAGCGGCACCTGATGCGCGCGAAAGCTTCCTTCCACGGTTACGCCGTCCACTTTTTTCGGCCCGGTCCATCCCTTTGGCGTAATGAGAATAATCATGGGCCATCGCGGACGCGCCGAGTCACGGGCTGCCCGCGCCTGTCTCTGAATGCGGGTGATTTCCGCACGAACGGCATTTAACGCCGCAGCCATGGCCTGGTGCATGGTTTCCGGATCGGACCCTTCGACGACATGCGGCGTCCATCCGTACCCGCGAAACAGGTCAAGAAGTTCCGCGCGGGAAATGCGCGCCAGGACCGTTGGGTTGGATATTTTGTAGCCGTTAAGGTGCAAAATGGGCAGCACGCATCCATCCGTCACCGGATTCAAAAATTTATTCGAATGCCATGCCGTCGCCAGCGGGCCGGTTTCCGCTTCGCCATCGCCGACCACGCAGGCGGCGATCAGGTCAGGATTGTCCAGCACCGCGCCAAACGCGTGGGACAGCGAATAACCGAGCTCCCCGCCCTCGTGAATGGATCCGGGAGTTTCCGGCGCCACATGGCTGGGTATGCCGCCGGGAAAAGAGAACTGTTTGAATAATTTCGCCAATCCGTCCACGTCACGGGTAATTGCCGGATAAACCTCGCTGTACGTTCCTTCCAGATAGGTATTGGCAACCAGCGCCGGTCCGCCATGACCGGGGCCGGAAAGATAAATCATGTTCAGGTCATGCTCTTTGATCAGCCGATTGAGATGAACATAAATAAAGTTCTGACCCGGCGTGGTGCCCCAGTGTCCAAGCAGCCGCGGCTTGATATCCGCGGGCGTCAACGGTTTTTGCAGCAGTGGATTGCCCATCAGGTATATCTGTCCGACGGAAAGATAATTCGCCGCCCGCCACCAGCCGTCCATCGCCTGGAGCATTTGCGAAGAAAGCGGCCCGCCGGAACCGACCTTTTTGCGCGGCTTCACCCGGCCTTTGCCGACTGTGCCCGACCGCGTTACCCCGGAATGCGATTGCCGTTTCATTGCACACCACCTGCTGCAGCCCGGTAATAAACCTTTTAAGCCCTCTGCTTATTTACTATTCCATTGTACCGCAGGCAAGGGCGGATGTGAGGCCGGTCCGCACGGCGCCGACCGTGCCGCCCATTCGGCGGAATCAGCGGAGTCGCCGCGAGCGCAAGTGCCGCCGGACAATGGCCGCGATCATTTTTTCCTCATCTGTTGGAATGACGCACACAAGCACGCGCGAACCAGGCTGTGAAACGATGCGGCTTGCTTTGTTGTTGGCGGAGGATGCAAGCCGAACCCCCAGAAAGTCCAGATTCCGGCAGATTGACCGGCGTACCATGGCGTCATTTTCGCCGATGCCGCCGGAGAACACCAATATATCCAGGCCGCCCATTTCCGCCGCCAACGCGCCAATCGCACCGCGGGCGCGACGGCAGAACAGGGCCACCGCCTCACGGCATGCCGCATCGCGCCTCGCCAGCCGGTGCAGGTCCCGCATATCCCCAGTGCGGCCGGAAACGGCCTTCAACCCGCAATCCTCATTGATAAACCGCTCCGCAGCCGCCGGTGACAGTGCCAATCGTCGCATCAGATGGACCAGCAGGCCGGGATCAAGATCACCCGGTCGAGTGGCCATTACCAGCCCGGCTACCGGGGTAAACCCCATCGTGGTGTCCACCGGCCTGCCATTGCTTACCGCCGCCATGCTTGCGCCGGATCCCAGATGGGCCAAAATGACGCGGCCTTTCGCCTTAGCCGGTGTCATTCGCCGCAGTTCTTCCATTAGAAAACTGTAGGAAAGACCATGAAACCCATATCGCCGCAGGCCCTGACGGGCGAATTTCCGCGGAATGGCGTACAGCCGGGCGACAGGCGGCAGCGTCCGATGAAATGCGGTGTCCAGGCATGCCACCTGCATTGCCCCGGGATATGCCGCGATCATCGATTCAATAAGAATAATTTCCCGCGGCAAATGCGCCATATCCAGGGGCACGCTTTGTTTAAGTTCGCGAATAATGCCGGCGGTTATCCGCGTGTGGCGATTCAGGTGTATGCCGCCGTGGACCACGCGATGTCCCACCGCTGAAATTGAACTTGAAAGCAATGTGGCCCTTAAAAACTCAACCATTACCTTTGCTGCATGATGGTGATTGCGGGCGTGGACTTTTTTTGAACAGATCAATCGGGAAGCGGCGTCAACAGCCTTCAGGCGGCAGCGATGTGTACCGATGCCCTCCATGCTGCCGGAGAGTTCCGGTCGATCATCGGGTTTACCCGCTCCGACCGGATAGACGGCAAATTTAATGCTGGATGAACCGCCATTGACCGTCAGTATGCGCGGCGCCGCCATGGCGGTCTTTGCGGCTGATGGATGGCCGGCAAGCCGGGGTCCCGTCCGGGTTTCAGCCATAACGCATCTCCTTCGGCAAATAGTCGCGCCGTTATTGACCGCCTGCTCACCGGTATCGGGGCGGCATGAAAAAACAGCATAATGGAAAAACCGGTCCGCGCGGAGAATCAGCGGAGGGCGCCGGCGCGGCGCGATGGATATTCACGGTTCAATATCGTCGGCATCAAATGGAGCGGGAATGCCCTGTTGCGGCGAACTTCCGTTTGTGGATACACGCCGGTTCCGGAATTACGCCGGTACCTCCGCCGGGGCCACGCCATCCGGCAATCGGCGCGGCGCGATTTCTTCATCGGTCAAATAGCAGCCGGGATCGAAGCCGAGCCAGTCATTGGTGGCGGCCTCGGCCCGGGTGCGAAGATTTCCGTTGCACACTTCCAAAAAACGACATTCCCGGCAACGGCGGGGCAGATGGGCACTGCGGTTGCGCAAAATGGCCAACCGCGGATCCGACGCCTCGGACCATATTTTGCTGAACGGCGTTTGGCGAATATTGCCGCAGTTGTAATGCCAGCTGAACTGGTCGTAATGCACGTTGCCCATAGGATCAATCGCCGCGATGTTGCAGCCGGAGCGGTTGCCGCCGGTACCCAGCAGGCGCTGTTTCGCCGCAGCAAACCGCATGGGATCGCTGGTTTCCAGATTCAACAGCAGATAGGCGGCGTCGGCGTGATTGTCCACCGTCAGCACTTCCAGTTTTTCGCCGTTGCGGTGGAGTTCCACGCTGCGTTCAAAAATCCGATCCACGATCTGCCGGGTCTGGGCGGCGGTTAAATCCACTTTTTGCATATTGCCGCCGCGGCCGCTATAGGCCAGGTGATATACGCACAATCGTTGCACATCATGCTTCAGGCAGACATCGAAAATCGCGTCCAGGTCATTCATGTTCAAGCCGTGAACAGTGAACCGCAGCCCCACCTTGATGCCCCGCGCCCGGCAATGTCCGATAGCGCGCAACACGCCGTCATACGCGCCGGACTGCCCGCGCAGTTTGTCATGCCGCTGCTGTCGGCCGTCCAGGCTGATGCCGACATATTTCAGTCCCGCCTCCGCCAACCGGTCCGCCATTATTTCATCAATCAGCAGGCCATTGGTTGAAAGCGTGCACGCCAGACCTCCCTTCCGGGCATATCGGATGAATTCCAATGCTTCTGGCCGCACCAGTGGCTCTCCTCCGCTGAACAGCACGGCGGGAACTTTGAACTGAATCAAATCGTCCAGCAGCGCCATGCCCTCGGTCGTCGTCAACTCATCCGGAGCCGGCTTGGCGGAAGCGGATGCATAACAATGAACGCATTTAAGATTGCAGGCCTTGGTCAATGCCCACACCACCACCGGGCGAGGCACAAGCTCCATTTCACCGGCGGCATGCCTGTGTCCATAACGCAGGCGTTCACTGCCCCCGTCAAAATCGCAAAGCAGATTCGTTACGCTAAACATAAACGCACACTCCTCAATATGGCCCGCCCCGGCTGCAGCGGCGAGTGATACACACAGTCCGGCTCGGCAGCCAGCGGGTTACCGGTTACGCCATACGCGCGGGCGCGGCTGCCGCCGCAAATATCACGATATTGGCACCAACCGCACTTGCCCTGAAGTTTGTCCGGATCCCGCAAATCTTTAAATAGAGGCGACTGTTGATACACCTCCACAGGCGAAGCCGCCGGAAAGCGGCCGCACTCAATCGGAAGAAAACCGGTGGGAAATATTTCGCCGATATGACTGATAAACATGACGCCCTTGCCGTCATTGGTTCCCACGATAGCGGGTCCTGGCGCCGCGGCCGGGGCCGGCGGGGACCCGGTCGCGGAATTATTTTCACCGGATTTGCCCGCTTCGCGGATTTTTTCCAGCATGAAACGGCGATAGTGCGGCGCTTCGGTGGTTTTTACCGCATAGCGATGTTTGCGGGAATGATTGAACAGTTTTTCAAACAGCTGCTCGTATTGTTCCGGGCGTATCCGCTGATCAAGTTGCGCCCGACCGGTGGGAACAAGAAAGAACACCGACCAGAGGGCAATGTCATATCCATCCAGCACATCAGCCATGGCGTCAAACTGGTCCACATTATGCCGGGTAATGGTGGTATTCACCTGCATGGACAGCCCGGCCTGCCGTGCATTGGTCATAATCTCCAATGTGCGGGCGAAACTGCCCGGAACGCCGCGGAAGCTGTCGTGGCCGCCGGCGTCGGCGGCATCCAGGCTCACCGCCAGCCGGTGTAAGCCCGCGTCCTTCAGCCGGTGAACCGCCTGATCCGTGACCAGCCGTGTGGCCGACGGAGTCATCGCCATTTTCAACCCTATTTTCACACCGTGCCGCACGATATCAAATATATCCGGGCGTTTCATTGGATCCCCGCCCGTCAGCACCACCAGCGGAGGCTTGGGAAACGTTTTTAACTGGTCCAGCAATTCCAGGGATGCGGCCGCATCCAATTCCTGCGGGTGGCGGTGCGGCTGGGCCTCGGCCCGGCAATGGCGGCACATCAGGTTACAGGCCCTTGTGACCTCGTAAAACGCGACAAGGGGAGAATGGGCAAAATCCTGGCGGCAATAGTCCAGCCCGCCGGCGCTTACGACCCTGTTGCTGTTCGGCATCATAACCATGGGCATTCTCCGATGCGGTTTTCAACGGATTCGCGATTGACACCCGCAATCGCGGCATATAACATGGATTTATTCATCCACAGATACGTTTTAAGGAGCATTGTATCATGATTCCCATGGCTCAGGAGGAAATCATCGACCTGATGGACAATGCACTGATCGGCCGGTTGGCGATGGCCCATCCCGACGCGCGACCCTATGTGATTCCCCTGCCTTTTTGCTTTTTCAACGGCGCCATTTACCTTCGTATCCCGGCAGCCGGAAGAAAAGGCGAAATCCTGGCGGTCAACAATCGCGTTTGCTTTGAAATTGATTCGTTTACCAGCCAGCTTGACGATTATGCATCGATCTTGGTTGAAGGCCGCCTCGTGATTGTGACGGACCTTGATGAAAAAGCCGCGGTACGCGCCGCCAATGATGCGAAATACAACCGCCTCCGCCATTCGCACCGACCGGGCCACGGCCGTCGCACACCGCTGGAAAATGTGCCGACACGCAAAATCATTCCCGAAGTTATAAGCGGAAGAAAGATGGACCCGACGCTGCGGATGATGAATCAGAAATCGCATCCGCTGCAAGTTGATTGATCCGGAGCCGGGTGAGCCGCTTGCGCCGATAAAATGTGATTTGAGTCCTGTCATGTTTGCCCCCGGCGCACAAGCCCGATTAAAAACCGCAGTCCAGTGCTCTGTGCGCCAAATAACCTGTCACGATCGTCATGTATCAGCCGCCCCATGCGAAAAAAATCGCGGCCGGCCACGGAAGCTGCAATCCGCAGCCGGCCACGGGAGGGCAAGCTTGTTTACACCGCCGTGCGGCCGGCTTAATGCGAACTGGCACTCTGCAGGAAGGCCAGCACCTTTTTGGCCTGCACGCCGGTAAGTCCGGCTTTCAGCCGCATGTACTGGATAATGACACTCCACTCCGCCGCGTTATATTGCGCCGGCGAACGGAGTTGGTGACACCGCATGCAGTTCTGCGCCCAAATCTCGGCGCCGGTTTCTTTTTTCGCGGGGTCTTTGAATGTAATCAGGGGGTGTGACGGCAGCGGCTTGGCGGAAGCCGTCGTCGGCTTGGAAGTCGAACTTCCGCAGCCGGCCAGAGCCGCCGCGGACATTACCACCAGACTCACTGCGGCCATTTTCACGGGTTTCATGTTGAGAAGCATTTTCATGATCGAATCCTTATCAATCAGGTTAAATCAGATACCAACTGCAAATTGCAGGAACATCGCGTCATTGCCATGCTGCCCGCCGGAAAGATTGTCAAATTCGTATTCGAACTTGAGCACTGCGTTGGAATGCAGCCAGTAATCGAGTCCGCAGGTGTAACGGACTTCGTGGTTCGCACCGCTGGTGGCATAGGATGCCGGGCCGTCAATGCGGTCATAGCGGAAGGCGGCCATCATTTTATCGACATAGGGAATGCCGCACATGGACGGCTGGTAGGCAAATTCGATCTGCCCGCCGTTGGACATGCCGCCCAAATTATTAAAGCCGCCGGACTCATTGGACACCAGCAGCCCCTGGCCGACGTCATCCCAGGTCCAGCCGCCGCGCACGCGCACCAGGCCGTCGATCTTTTTGTTGACGTAATAGGCGTTAAAATCAACGGCGTTGGTCAGGGAGTTGACCGTCACCGGCGCTCCGTCCGCACTGGGACGCGCATATTCAAATGAATATCCGAGTTCAATATTCGGGATGGGCAGGTAACTGATACGGCCGCCGACCGCCTTGCCGTTTTGGGCCCCCGGATTGGTGAAATTAAGCGACGTATA
>JAKBBN010000075.1 GCA_021808485.1 Planctomycetota bacterium
CCAGTCCGTTTCCCGTTTCGCCGTCCGCCCGTGCAGCGCATGCCGGTCAAACCGTCGCTACAGATACCGTGCTGATGGACGACCCCCAGATTGCCATGCAGTTTCGCGGTCTGCGGCACACATCGCAGTCGCTGCTCAATTTTCCCTTATCCGCCGACAACTGGATTTATCCGAACATCCGGTATCATCGCGATGTCAACAGGGTGCCGTGGGCGGTATTCAACAGCAACGGCCGGATTCCGGTCACAATGGAATTCAAGCGTGTCAGCGAGCGCGATTATCTTAAAGATGCGGCCTTGCATTGGAAAAACCGGGCGTTTGCCGCGTATATACTGAAATTCATTCCCCTGGCCGTGCGTATTGATCGTGCCCGGGCATCGCTTTGGAAAGCATGGCACCAGGACCACAAGCCGTGGCGAACTTCCCAAACCATTGCGCTGGATCAGGCTGAACTCGGACGCTGCTACACGGCCCTGGATGCCGCGTGGATTGACTGGGACGTCCGCCATGCGCATTTTTCCGCGGGATCCGGAAAATCCGCGGTTCAGGTCAGGCAGCAGGCAATGCTGTTCATGGCCCACATGGATCAAAAACGATCGCAGTATCGGCAATTATGGATCGCGGCAAAAACCCACGCGGCCATTGCCGCGATAAAAAAGGCGGCGCATGGAATGTTGTCGGCGGGCGATCGGCGGAAAATCCGCAGTCTCAAGGCCAGTGAGCTTGCGGCGCAATCCCACGCATTGATCGACGGCAATTTGCAGCATCTGACATTCTGGCAGGCTAAACAAAATCATGTAAAGCCGACGGACCCACGCAAAAACTGGCTGCAGGATATCGCCGCGAATCTTGCTCTCGCCAAAGCCCGACAATCCCTGGGCCATAAAGGAATCCAATACGCCGCGGCGCTTCGCCGCGGCAACGGCACGGCCACCATAGCTCTGCAAAAGCAATATATCGCGGCAATTCTGACCGTTTCATTGCGCCAAAGCCAAGCCGCCCTGGTGATGCTGGAATTCCGGATTGCCGACGACAAGGGCTATGTGTCCGCCGCACATATGAACCGGCTGCTTAAAGAAAAAAAACGGATAATCGCTGAAATACACAAAATTCGAGGGCAGATTGAACTTCTCAAACACACCTGAATTATGGTTAACGGCGCCTCGAAGACCGTAGACGGACCGTGCAGGAGTTGATTCCGCCGGATCAAATTTATGTGCGAATTGCGGGAATAAACCTTCAATGCCCGACACATCTGATCACGACACCGCGCCATCGGCAAATTCGGGTGATCCTGTACACCATGCTCCGTCAACCGCCACTGAGCCGCTTGTACCGGTTGCCGTACTGCTTATCACGGGGATTATTGCGGGGCGCAGCCTGCCGGCTGTAAACGCGGGAACAGCCATTTGGGCCGCCGTGATCGTTTTTGCATTATGGATCGCATTGGTCTTGCGATTCCGTCCAGGCTCTCCCCCGGCGCCTCACGCGAAGTGGATCGACTACAGCCGACAGGCTCTGCTCGGTCTGACACTGTGCCTGTGCGGCGTGGTTTTGCTGAAGCTCGACACATCGGCCTTGGCCCAACGCAGCATTTCCCGCAGTCTGCCCGCGCACCATCGCGTTCTGGCGGATTTGCGAATGGAAGTTGTCACCGCGCCGCGGCAATCGACACCAAGCCAACAACACGCACTGTTCCGAATTTCCAGCCCTGTTACGACGTTTTGCGGTCGGGTCGCGGCGAGCCGTGCCGGCGGCCTATGGCGCCGGGCGGACGGTTTGGTGCAAGTTAGGGCCGCGGGCGAATTTCCCGCCCTGATGGTAAATCAGCAAATTGAAGCTCAAGGGTGGCTCGCACGTCCGGCCGCAATGGGCAATCCGGGCGGTTTTGATGACCGGGCGTATCTGGCGAAACAAAGAATATTCGCCGAGCTTTCCACCCCCCATCCATCCGACCTGCGTATCATAAACGCGCACCAGCAATTCTGGCCGCTTACCGGCCTGCTTGACGCATATCGACAGCACCTTCGTCATGTTCTCCTCGGCGGCCGCGGAACAGGCGGCGTATCCGGCCATGCCATGGTCGCGCTGTTGCTGGGCTATCGGGATCGCTCTATCCGCGGCGTAGCCAGGGCGTTTTCCATGGCCGGCGCCGCGCATCTGCTGGCTCTTTCCGGCATGCACGTGGTCATCATTGCCGGGGCGATATGGTTTCTGCTGCGGCTGTTAATCGCCCGGCCCCGGCGCCGTGCGGTCGTGACGCTCGCCGTCGTATTGCTGTATATGGTGATGACACCATGCGGTCCGCCCGTCGTTCGCGCTGCGCTGGGCGCCGTATTGGTGCTGCTGGCCATGCTGCAATCGCGCCGCCCGCGAATACTCAACATTCTCGCTGCCACGGCAATTGTGGTGCTTATTTGGTCTCCAATGGAACTATTTGAAGCGCCGTTTCAGCTGAGTTTCCTTACCACGCTGGGCCTCATCAGCCTGGCGCCCCGTGTTTTCATCGGATTATTCGGCGCCTGGCTGCGCAAGCGGGCGGAACTGGCCCGGGCCGCAGGCTCGCGCTGGGCCGCGGTCAAAGTGCATTTGATCGCGGTATTTCTCGGGGCATTAACCGCGAATTTAATCGGATCATTTATTGCCTTCCCGCTGGTGGCGTACCATTATCATCAGGTTAATCCGTTGGCCATTTGCAACGGGCTTATTCTCCTTCCGCTGGTAACATTGGTGCTCATATGCGGGATGTTGCAACTGATGGCGGGCCTGCTCTGGATGCCGCTGGGGCATTTTATGACGGCCCTTTCCCAGCCGGTTGTCCACCTGCTGGTGTGGACCGTGCGGCATCTCGCCTATTTGCCGGGCAGCAACATATGCGTGCGGGCGGAACCCGGCTTTATGGTATGGGGCTTTTTTGCGCTCATACTATTGTGGATTTTCCGCCGCAGCATGAAATTGAGCCGCGCGGATATCACCATCGCCTTCGCGCTTTGGCTGACACTTCTCACCGGATTTTACGCCTGGACTCAGCCAGATCATCGTGTCCGCCTGCTGGTATTGGCCGCAGGCAGCGGCAATGCTTCCATACTTGAGACACCGGGCGGAAAGGTGCTCGTGATAAATGCGGGTACATTGGGTTCGCCCGGTCGGCTCGCCGGCCGAATTACCAGCGCCATGAAAATCCGCGGCCTGTCATCAATTTCGGCGGTTATTGCCGCACAGATTGATTCCGCCCATGCGGCGGCATTACCCAAGCTCATCGCCCGCTATCCATCGGCATCCGCATTGACGAACCGCGCGGATCTTACACAATTTCGGCACAGGGCCTCCGAGGCCGCACTTATCGAGGACCTGTGGACGCACGGTCATGTCCTGCTGCCGCTTGCCGGTGGTGACCGCATCCGCTGCGGGAGCGGTGTTACGATTCACGTTCTTTATCCGGCAGGATTGCCGACTCGAAGGCTGCGCGGGCTGATAATGCGGTTTTCATTTGCCGGACGGAATCTGCTGATGCTCAGCCGATCGCAGGGAGCCGGCGCTGTGCTTAAAAAGCTGCATTTCAGCGGGAGCATTGCGGCAGTCGTGTTAACCGGCTCCGGAGATCTGAAGCCGAGCATGGCCTTTTGGCTCAAGCAACTTAACCCGCATTTGATTGTCCTGAGCGGTGAAAGCCGCACCGCGGCCGCTCATGATCGAAGCCTTTGCGGGCGCTTCGGTCTTGTTTGTGCCCAGACCGCAGCGCTGGGCGCCATCGAGTTAACGATTGGCAGGGACGGCGTAATACTCTCCCTCCCGACAAGGCACTCTACCCGGCCGCGTTAGGTATCGGCTGATATTTCATCAAGTCGGCTTTTTCTGCTTTTCGGAAGGCCACATCGCGGCGCCCGTCAGCCTTTCAATGAGGTGAACTTCCCGAACGCTGAACGGGCTTCCGTCGCGATGCAGAATATTATGAAACCATAATGCCGGCGGAGGCGTACCGGGTTTGGATCCCCACGGATAAATCGTCTGCGTACGGCCGTTGGTTAAACCCCAGTTGAGGCAACCGACATCATTGCGTTTGAACACCGGCATGCATTTGGCGAACGTGCTGACGGGGCGCCGCATATATTCAGTGCAGATCAGAGGCCGATGCAACCGTTTCAGACGGGTGATTTCCCGTTGTAAATTATGCGGACCGCTGTAATTGTGAAATGTGATAACATCCGAATGCGAAAGAACGAATGTGCGTATTGCATCTTTAGGCCCCTGCCAGATACAGGCGGTCAGTGGTTGCCGCGGCTGACAGGCCCTCGCCCAGCGGAAAGTTTGTTTGAGCAGCGGAAGTGTCTTTAATCCATTGCCGGAATTACCCGCCTCATTGTAAATATCCCAGCACAGAACGCGCTTGTCCTTGCCAAATGCGCGGATAACGCCTTGCTCATATGCTTTGAGTTCAGGCCATTGCTTTCTATCGGAAATCATGGCGGGGCCGGGGCATTGCACCCATTGGGAATTATGCACACCGGGAATGGGTTGGGGCTGCGGTCCAAGATGTGCCACGGGCTTCCAGCAGTCGTCAAAAAGGACAAATATGACGCGAATATGCTCGTGCGATGCAATCTTTAAAAAAGTGCGCATCCTCTGTTTCATCGCCGCCGGATTGTGATTCCACACCAGGTAATGCAGAAAAACGCGAATCACATTGAATCCAAGCCGGTGTGCAAAGCCAAGTTCCCGGTGAATGATCGCCGGACTGAATGTGGCTCCCTGCCACATTTCCAGGGTGTTATCCGCATTGGATGGAATATAATTACATCCTGCCAGCCAGGACTGCCGGTGGTACCATTTCCATGCCGCAGCCGCGGACCATCTTTGCGTGCCCTTGGCCCTGACTGCAGGGCCGACGGCGGTACACGCCGCCAAGGCAACCAGAAAGAAAATCACTCGAACAATCAATTTTGAATTCATAATATCATCCATTCATGCGCATCCGCCGCGGTCAGGCTTGCCGCGGAACATCACCCCGTTCTTCACAGGCTTCGGCCCGACCGGTCATTTTGTGCTGGATTTCGCGGGCAAACCCAATGTCGCCGCGCGGATAAGCCGGATCGGAAATTTAATCACCTTGCGGTCAAACGTCATCAGGCCGCAGGCTTCCTGCTCCTGATCCATGAGTTCGGTATACACCGCCCCTGACATATCACGCGTTTTACGGAGCTTATATACCTGCCTCCAGTAGCGCCGGTACAAAGCCAACAGGTATCGCCGCCGCACCCCCCGCCGGATGCGAGCATTGTTCCCCGGCCAATAATGCCCCGGCAATGCCAGGAATATTCCCCCGAATTCGCCGCTGGTTGCCGCTCGAGTTGATGTCGCCACGGCCGATCGCGGCTGCGGATAATGATGCGTTTCAATCACATCACCCACCCCGCGGTCAAACCATCCACTCGCGTCATCGATCAGCCGCGATGGATCAAGATGGTGGATATACGCAACAATCGCCGCAGTATCGTGCTGACCCCAGCCTTCATTGAACGGCGTCCACACAATGATACTTGGATGGTTACGATAATGGCGGATAAGCGCGCCAAGCTCCGCGTGGTATTCTTTTTTCTGTTGGCGGGTCTGTGGGCCATTGGCCGGCCACCAATGACGTGAATTATAAACCTCCCGGTGAATCGCCTGAACACTCATCGGATGATTGGGCGGCCAGGCGGCCGGCATGTCCTGCCAGATCAGGATTCCCATGCGGTCGGCATAGTAATAAAACCTTTGCGGCTCGACTATCTGGTGGACACGGAGCAGGTTAAAACCCATCGCCTTGGCCGTGCGTATATCAAACCGCATGGCTGCGTCGTCGGGCGGGGTGTAAAGCCCATCCGGCCAATATCCCTGATACAGCGCCCCCCGCTCAAACAGAGGCTTGCCGTTCAATGCAATGCGCATTCTGCCGTCTTTTCCACGCACCAGTGAGATGGATCTCATTCCAAAATAGCTGCGAACTTTGTCCTCAAGCCGGCCGCCGATGCTCAATTGAACGCTTAAATGGTACAGGAACGGATGCGAGGGCGACCATTTGATCGAATGTGGAATGGCAATACGTAATCCGCTGTCCGCCGATCCGGAAGCCGTTCCCACAAGTCGTGAACCGTCGAATACGCGGACACTGACCAACGATGGAATAGACTTGTCGCTGACCACCGCTTTGACCACCACGGCGTTATCCGGCAAATCAGGTGTAATCACCAGATGCCGCAGATAATCGGCAGGCACCGGTTCCAGCCAGACCGTGCTCCATATACCGGTGCAAGCGGTAAAAAACATGCCGTGGGGTTGCAGAACCTGTTTGCCACGGGGTTCTATTTTTAAGCCGACCGGGTTCCACACCTTGATCCGCAGATGTTGGGGGCCCTGTTTTTTTAGAAAAGGTGTTATGTTCACCCGGAATCCGGTGTAACTGCCCTGGTGAACGGCAACTTTTTTGCCGTTCATAAATACGTCCGTCCGCCAGGCCGACCGGTCGATATGCAGGACTATACTTTGTTCGGCCCATGCCGCCGGAATTGTGAAGTCACGGCTATACCAGACGGCCTCCGCCGGCGATATCGGTCGTATCACGCCGGACAATGCCGATTGGAACGGATAGGGAACAAGTATAAGGCCCGCCGCGGCGCCTGGGTTAACCGCTTTGTGCGGTGTAATGGAGTACTGCCACAGTCCATTCAAGTTTTTCCATCGGGTTCGGCGCATCTGTGGACGCGGATAATGCGTCCAGGCGGTTGCGGGTGAAATCTTTGCGGCCCACCGTGTCATTAAAGGAGCCGTCGCCTTATGCCATTGAAATGAATTCTGTTTCGGCGCAGCCGCCTGAAGACTGTGCGGGCCGCCGGCGAAAACGAACCCTGCCGCCGTCGCCATACAAACACTGAAAATGGTAATCGCCTTTTTCATCATTATTTTTAATCGCTTTCCGGCCCGCAACCATTCGCTGAATGCCGACTTTGTTCCTTTGCCGAACGTTGATGATGCTGCTGCGCAGTGAGATTCCTCCGGCAAATCAATCATCTCCGCCATCATTGTTAATGAAGTATACAAATGCGGCGGAATCTTGAAAAGTTGTTGCGAAATGCATGACTGGTATAATGCGGCGAGTGCAAGCCGGCATTGCGAACTCTCACCACCCTGTTTGGAAGATTATGCACAGCGCGCTCAAATTATTATCAAGACCACCCGCAATATTTTATTCGCCCGGTGGAAAACGGTTTTTACTCCCGGTTGAAAGCATCGCACTGCGCCTCAGTGTGAATTGCGTACATCCTGTACAAAACGCGCAATCCAACACCATATGACGCGCGATTCCGGCACATAGCCCGACCGGCGTTCAGGAGGCTGCCATGAAATATCGTCTGCCGGGGTGTCATTCACCTCCGAAACAAGCCGCATACCGCAGGGTTTGCTGTTGCCTGCAATTCGCAGTTACAACCGCCGCGGTCGGCTGCGGCTTGATGCACCCGACGGCGGCCGACGCCAATCCACCCATCGGCGGCTACCAACTCTTATGGTCAAGCCAGTTTAACGGCAGTTCCCTTAACCCGCTGAAATGGAATTTTGGCCAACCATGGGGCAGCAACGTCCCGCCCGGCAGTGACAGTATAGGCGAGCCGGGCAACGTAACGATCACCAACAATACCCTCAACCTGACGGCGCAGCGGCAGGCGACGGATGGGTATGGCTTTACAACCGGCCTGGTCAATACCGGCGGAAAACTGAATTTTACGTACGGCTATGTTGAGGCGGAAATTCAAACACCCTATACCCTGGGAACATGGCCGGCATTCTGGATGCTGCAAAATGGCTGGCCGCCGGA
The DNA here is from genome assembly GCA_021808485.1 of Planctomycetota bacterium. Classification (GTDB taxonomy): domain Bacteria; phylum Planctomycetota; class Phycisphaerae; order WQYP01; family WQYP01; genus JAJYPG01. The sequence goes on from JAKBBN010000075.1 coordinate 7,850, forward strand.
AATTGATGTCATGGAAGCGCCGCAGCAATCATATAATAACCAAGCCGGCTCCGTGGGCACCGCGTATGATTATTACGCAACCTATCATTACACCGCTGCAAATGGCGCGGCGGCGTCCGTCGGTACGGGAATGCACTACACCGGAGTCAATGAGGCCACAAGCTTTAATAATTATGGCATGATGTGGACGCCGGATTCCATCACGTTTTATTTTAATGGGAATCCCATTTACACGGTGAACGGAAGCACTGCAAATATAGCCCAAAGCAATAATATGTACCTCCTCCTGGATCTGGCGGTCGGAGGATGGCCGGGAGAACCGCCCTCCTGGGCTTCTTTCCCCGCTACCATGCAGATCCGTAACGTGAACGTCTGGCAGCTGGCGCCCTCCACCATGACCATGAACTGGGCAGCCGGCAATTCCATCGCTGATTGGAACAGCAGCGGTTCATGGAATGGCGGCCGAATTCCATTGCTGGGTTCTGAAACGGCCGTTTTCGGCCAGACTGCGGCGAATTCCACGTCAGTGCAATGGTCCAATTTTATAGGCGTCGGCAATATCGTCACGAATGGCGGGAGAACCAATTACACTTTCGGTCGGCAAAATCAATCCGGGCTGATGCTGGCCAATGATTCCGGCACAGCGTCCATCACGCTGAATTCCCTGAATAAATTGAGCGACAATGTCGCATTTAATGCCGAACTGGACCTGTATAACAATACGAACGTCATCAACAATCTTGCAACACCGGTGAATTTCACGGGCGCGGTCTATGGCGAAGGGGCGTTAAATGTATTTCATGGCCGGCTGGACGTTTACAACCGGATATCCAACAGCGGCGGAATTAACATCGATAATGGCGGTGTGCTGAACCTCACGGGAGGTTCGATTGACACGCCCGGTTCGGATCTGAATGTCACGACACAGCCCGGCGACAGCGGAACGCTTCTCGTTTCCAGCCCGCCGGATTCCATCAACGCCTCTGTGATCCGCATTGGCGGGTACAACGGTGGAAATGCCCTGTACATTCAACAGTCCGGCACGGTAACCAGCCAGACGTGGTTTGTCATCGGGCAGTCGGCCAATGCGGACGGAACAGCTTCGCTCACCGGCGGCACACTTAACATTCGTGCCGCGGCCGGGTTAAACGGCGACTTGGAACTGGGTGTCTTTAATTCCGCATCCGGCGTTATGACCTTAAGCGGTACCGCGGCGATCAATCTGTGGAACAATGCGAATATTATTCTTGGATCACGCGGAACCACCGGAAATGGCACGGTGAATCAGGATGGAGGCAGCGTCGAATTCTATGCGGACAGCGGCCTTACACCCGGCGGGTCCGGACAACTTATTCTCGGCAGACTGAACTCCACCGGCATTTATACCTACAACCTGAATGGCGGCGTGCTGGCGGTGAACGCCGTCACCAGCTCAAGCGGTGAATCCTATTTTAATTTCAACGGTGGCACACTTGAGGCGCTAAGCGATAATTCACGGTTTATTGCCGGTCTTACCGCGGTGAACATTCAAGGCGGCGGAAATATAAATGCCGCCGGTCATGCCGTCACATTGTCCCAGCAAATTATAGGGACAGGCGGCCTGACGCTTTACGGCGGCGGCGCCATTACTCTTCCGACTGCAAATTTGTACTCCGGTGGGACCAATGTCCGCGGTACCACACTGGTCCTCGCCGCATCCGCAGGCTCAGCGACAGGTTCGGGGCCGGTGACAATTTCTCTGGGTGGAATACTGACCGGTACCGGGACAATCGCCGGCGCCGTTGCGACGATTAGCTCCGGTGCGGCCGGATCGCAAAATGGGGAGATCATGCCGTTGGGAGCGATGAATATTCACGGCGGCCTGACCCTGGCGGACAACTCCATTTTAAGTTTTCCGGATGTAGCGACAACACCTAACATGCTTACAGTCAATGCCGGAAGCCTCACCCTGGGCCGGGATATCCATGTTGTGCTTTCCGGGCCGATGAAATCAGGCATTTACGGATTGATTGCGTTCTCCGGAACCTTGAGTGGGGCGGCAAATCTGGGCACATGGACCGTGACAGATTCCGCGGAAGGCAACGTGCCGATTACATTCGCCGCCTCTCCCCAGACAGGGGAACTGAATCTTTTGGTTAACGTCGCAGCGGTGCCCGAGCCGTCGTCACTGGCGATTGCGATACTCGGAGCGGCCGCGATCTGTCTTCCATTAAAGCGCCGCGTACTTCCACGGCGTTACGATGGATAAAATCACCGCCGCGCGAACCGCCTGCCGGCATCGCTCGCATTCGTCGGCTATTCCCGTCAGGACCGCGGAATTAACGTGGCTGCCTGCCGCCGCTTCATTTGCCTTTTCTCCAGATATATTGCGGTCCGGTGGACAGATCAATATGCAGTTTTCCGCCGGCCGCTACGACTGCGGGCAGCCGGTGGCCCAGGAAATCAGTCCGGTTGTACGTTCCGTTTTTTACCGTGAGCGAAAGTGTTTTTCTTCCGGTATTGTTGATTTTCCATGCCACCCAAACCCGCTGCTTTCCGGCGATGAAAACAAGCAATCGCCAGCGTGCGGATTGCGGCGACAATGTACGGTGAAACCTTAATCCGCGCAATCTGTGAATTAATTCGCGGCATGCAAAGAATGCCGGCTTCGGCGTAAACACCCATTTTCCGCCGGGATGGTAGCGGTATTTAACCATGCCAAAATGCCGCTCCTGCGGATTGGGGTTCTTCGCGTCATTACGCCAGTCATACCAGATTGAAAGTGGAATATGATCCGCGAGATTTGTAAGAAATTCCCGGACCAGGTATTTTGCCTGCCTTAAATTATTTCCTTTCATCCAAGTGCTGGAATAACCCCACTCCCCCGAGAATATCGGAATATGCTTTCCCTTCGGCTGATAGGGCGACAGCAGTCGCTCGAGTTTCCGGTAGTCCGCGCTTACGGTTTCCGGTGCCCCTTGACGGTACGGATGCACACTTACCGCGGCCCACTGTGAAAGCAAACCGCGTTTAAGGCTTGGCAACAGCCACTGGCCGTTCATACCGGAAAGTGCCGGACCTATGTAGACAGCCCGCGGATTTACGCGATGAATCGCCTTTCCGGTTTCCAGTGCCAGGCGGGCGTATTCCGTCGGCGTGGCGTGGCCCATTCCATTCGGTTCGTTGTACATTTCAAAAATTACCGGCTTGCCCTGAAAATGGCCTGCCGCAGCCGCAGCCCATCGCGTAAAAGCCTTCCTCTGCATCCGCGTCACCGGGAAATCAGCCGCCGAGCCGGTATGCAAAGGATTACCGTAGTCCAAAATCAGCAGGGCCCGCATGTGCTGGCGCTGAACGGCCTGAATCAGCTGATCCCATGCGGAAAGTTTGTAGCGCCCCGGATGCTGTTCCGTTGCCGCCCATAACAAGTCCATCCGCACCCATTTCAGTCCGGTAGCCGCGAGCATTCGCATTTCGCCCGGCAACGGGCGTGTAAAATGAATATTGACGCCTAAACCTTCGGGAACGGTGGACATACCGGTTTCCGCGCGGCAGCAGGCGCCATAGAACAATAGGCAAATTGCGATCAACATGCACAGGCGTATGTGGAACATCTCCTGCTCCTGATAAACAGTTGGCGCTGCGGGTGCTCTGTGGCGAAAATAACCCGATTCAATATCGCCGGGAAATTATCGCACAATTCGGGCGCTGCCGCCGCCAAAAACATGCATCAGCTCGGATTTTGTGATCTGGCTGGTATCGCCGCGGGTTGTTTGCAGCAAAGCACCATGCGCGGCCCCCAGGTCCACACAGTCCTGCGGCGACATTCCCGTCAGAAAGCCGTAGGCAAGGCCGGAACAGAACCCATCCCCACCGCCCACGCGATCTTCAATTTCCAGGCCGTCATAACGCCGACTGTGGTAAAACTTGCCGTCCACCCACAAAATTGCCGACCAGTTATTGATCAAACCGGACTTCACTTCGCGCAGTGTCGTACCCACCGCTTTTATGTTCGGATATTTTGCCACCACCTGCTGCACCATTTTTTCATATAAGGAAGTGTCTAATTCCGACAGGTTTTCATCAACTCCTGGTATTTCAAACCCCAGCACTTTCTGAAAATCCTCTTCGTTGCCTATAAGCACATCAATATATGGCACCAGATTTTTCGTCACCGCCTGAGCCTGCTTGCTGGACCACAGTTTGGACCGGAAATTAAGGTCATAGGACACGCACGTGCCGGCCTCTTTAGCCGTTTTTATCGCCTCACCCACCACAGCGGCCGTGCCGTCGGACAGCGACGTGAAAATACCGCCGGTATGCAACCAGCGCACCGGCCGTGAGAACAGCTTCTTAAAATCGACCATGCCCGGAGCCATGTTCATGGCCGCGGAGTGTCCCCGGTCGTACATTGTCACCGACGCCCGGACACCGGTTCCAACTTCCGTAAAATTCAGGCCGATCCGATCGCGTTTACCTACGCCGTCATAATCCGCAATCGCCACACCGGACACATTGATCCCCGCACTGCGTGCATGATTAAGGATAATGCGCCCCACGGGATTATCCACCAGCCGGCTGGAAAATCCGGTTTTCAGTCCCAGGCGGGCCAGCGCATAAGCCACATTGTATTCTCCGCCGCCCACCCACACTTCCAGCACGTTTGAAAATTCGATACGGCCATGCCCCGGCGGTGAAAGCCGAATCATACATTCACCAAGACTCATCAAATCCAGGGTATTTTCCGTGGAGGGTTTTAATTGCATGCTGCTCATTTTAGAATTTTCCTTTCCAACCATTTACCTTGTCTGCCCTCGACTGCACACCCAAGGTGCGCCGGTGGCAAACCGCATGGAATTTAGCCGAAAATTTCCGGCATCACAACACACAAGTTTCTATGATTGTGCGCATAATATCGGCGGCCTCGCTTAAGCCGCGCATTTAGAACAATTTGTAAAATTCCATCGCCTTTTAACCATCTGATCTAAAGCAAAGACAAGTTAAATATTTATGTGGACCAGCGCGCGAATTTGCATCGCCCTCAGACACTCCGGCCCCACATAATTTCACCGAAATTATGCCGTCTTTTCCGGTGTTTTGACGTAAAATTCCTGCTGCATGCAGATAAATGCGGCCCCCGCACTGAAAACAGCCGCGGCCGATAGTAAAATTGTCAGGCACAGCCATGAAGATGGTTCAAGCTTCAATTTTGGATCATTCAAGGTATTTAACTGCCAGGTTTCCGCAGCCAAATCGTGCACGCGATAACCGGTATTCACGGAAAATGACATTATCCGATAAGTGATAAGCCTGGCGTAATAGATCACGGTAATCATGCGAAGCGTAAACGGAATATTCGCCAGAAGGCCTTCCACCAGGGCGATGTAGGTAATTCCGACGATCAAGACTCGGCGCGTCAGCAAGCCCATCAGGCCGAAAAGACAGCAATACGTCACAACCGCCAGGCCGTGCACGGCACATGCGTCAAAACACCGCCCTATCACACCATGTACCCCGGTACCGGCGAAAATGGCGACATAGGTCAGAACCACGGAAAACACCGTAAGCCCCAGCGCAGCGGTAACCGCCGCGGCAAGTCGGGAAAGGTATACAATTCCCCGTGGAATCGGCCGCATAAGTATGTAGGTTATCGTCTGTTCTTCCTGTTCATCCTGCAGAATGCCCGAAGCATAAACAAGGGCCAGCAGCGGCAGCAACCCCTGCGGAATGAACATGAATACCAGATTGAATTCCAGGGACCGCGGCGGAATCGCGAACCCTGTCATACGGGAAAGGCAGGCGATAATCGCCGGCAGAATCAGCAGCAGCGCCATAATCATCCAGCGTTTTCCATGCTGGTGCTGCCGCAAAGCAAGACCATAAAGCGCCAGCGCCGGTCGAAACCCGTACGCCGTTTCCTGACGCGAATTACCAATTGTCGGTGTACCCGCGGATGAATCAGAGGTCTGCGGGGTCATGAAGTCACCAGATAATGAAACACTGCTTCCAAATTGTCGTCCTGTGAATATACCTCATCAATCGACCATTCGCCGCTCACGGCCAGTTGCGGGAGCCGGGAATAAAAAGCATCCGGCCGGCGCGTTTCAACCACCATGGACGCGTCATTGGCCGAGAGACGAATTCCCTCGACATCCGGCTGGGCCAGAAGCACGGCCGCCAACGGCCGGCACTGGTTCGACACCAACACAATGCGATGCGGATGTTTATCCATCAAATCGCGAATCTGCCGTATATTGCCCTGGGCGATAAGCCTGCCGCGATTCAGCAGGACAATATTTTGTGTCAGGGCCTGAACCTCATAAAGTACATGGCTCGACACGATCACACTTTTGCCATGTTCCGCCAGATTCTGCACAATATCCATCAGATCATGCCGCGCCACCGGATCCGTGCCGGTCATAGGCTCATCCAGAAACAACACTTGCGGATCATTCACCAAGGCCTGGGCCAGCTTTGTTCGCTGCCGCATTCCCTTGGAATAGCCGCGAACCACCCGATTTTTGTGCCGGGTCATGCCGACATCCTCCAGCAACTGATCCGCTTTGTCCGCTGCCTGGGAACGTGAAAAACCGGCCAATCGGGCACACGTGGCGACGAAGTCGCGGCCGGTCATCCATTCATATAAAGCATCCTGTTCCGGACACAGGCCGATATCACGATTCAGCGCTGGATTGTTCCATATCCGGTGTCCGAGTACATCCACGCTTCCCTGGCTGGGCCGCAGTTGGCCGGTCGCCAGTTGCAATAGCGTGGATTTTCCGGCGCCGTTCGGACCCAGCAGACCGGTAATGCCGGGCATGATAGCCAGTGTGAGTTTATTTATGCCGATGACATTTCCATACCATTTGCTGGCATTACGGAAATCGACTATCGGCCTCACTTCGGCCGGTCCATCGACCGGATTGACAGGTTGAGCACACATAACGAAATTCCCAAAAGACCGGCCAGCGCCCCCACCGACCAGAGCCATGGATACCGCGGACCGGCAAAGCGCATCAACAGCCGGTTTCGCCGCCACTCATCCGGCTCCAGCTTGGCCAGCACCCGCCACGCCTGATTCGTACCCAGCAGATGCGCCCCGACGCGCGATAAATCTGCGGTAAAAGATATAGTCGGCCGCCAATCCGTTCGCGCAGCTTTCCGCCGCTGCAATTGAAAATCCCGCCAGTATTGCCGTCGCGAAATCCGCCGCAGATGCCGATTGATATCCGCGACGCCGTAGGCCGGCGCTCCCGGTGCCGACGGAGAAGCGGCATGCGGAATCGGCCGTACCGGCTGCAATTGATGCGCGAAATACGCCGACCGCAGCTGTTGATAATGCAAGTGCACCAGAACACCGCTCACGCCGCTGCTGACAAACCAGAATCCGAGCCACAGCAGCGCCACATAGCGGGAATTGCGCGAAAGGGCGGAAAGCCCCAGCATCAGGGTTCCGCTGCACACGCAAATAATCAGACCGAATACAATTGCCCCCATGAGAATGGGGAACATCTGTACGGCCACATACAGCTTAAAGCTGAATAGAATGCCGACAATATAGGCGATAATGGTAGGCAGAATTGTCACCATCGCCAGAAAACAACCGATGACCCCCAATTTACCCAGAAAATAATCGCGCCGCCGCAGTGGACGTGAAAAATAAAGCGGCAGCGCATTAACCCGCAAGTCCTGACTGATAAGCCCCGGTCCCACCAGGAGCACGATAAGCAGGGAAAAAAACAACTCCACATGCATGAAATAGCCGTATGACAACCGCCAAATCTCCACGCGATAATAGCGCGGGTCGGCAATGACGCTGGGATTCATGAACCTCATGAATGCGACAAATGTTGATACCAGATTCGACTTGCGTTCCAGCATTCCCCAGATTGCAAGCATCCCGACGAGAATCAGTGCGGGCATCCACGCGGCAAACAGCACATAACGCAAAAATCGATTGCGAAACTGAATGCGGATCCCATGCCTTGCAATGGCCAGCCACCGCCATGTATGGCCCGAAACGTCACCGGACCAGTGCTGATATCCCTGCTCCATGATCGGCATTATTTGTGCTCCACCGCATTGAGAAACACTTCCTCCAGCGTGCTGCGCTGCGGTCGCAAATGGCGAATCTGCACGTCCGCGGCGACAGCCTCACGCCATATCATGGACGCCGTTTGGCCGGGCGGAATCCGGATGTGCAACAGTTCGCCGGATGGCTGAACCGTGCACCCCAGCTCCGTCATGCGGCGGGTGAACGCCGCGGAATCCGTTTTCAGCCGTACCTCCAGGCTGCTTGCATGCACCTGCTTAAGCTCCCGGATTTTCCCGTGCACCAGCAGTCGGCCGCCGGAAAGCACGATTATTTGATCGCAGACAGCCTCCACATCGGGCAGCAGATGACTGGAAAACAGCACACTCATACCCTTGTTGTTGGCCAGATCATGCGCCAACTGAAGCATATCCTCGCGCCCCGCAGGA
>JAKBBN010000076.1 GCA_021808485.1 Planctomycetota bacterium
CGGGGTACATGCGGTGGAGCCTGTATACCTCTGGTGGTTGTGGTCTTCGGTGCTGGTGATCGGCGAGCGACGAAATCCAAGCTGGTCAAGCCCCGCTATGGCGCTTACCTGGATTTGGCCGGCCCTGGATGCCTATGGCGCCGTACTCGTGTTCCTCGGCAATTGGATGTTAACCGGCCGGAGCGTCGCGTGGTCCGCCTGGTTGCAGTGGACCGGAACGATTGGGGGCGTAATCGTCAGTGTCGCTGCACTGGCGGTACTATGGGCTTTTCGCGAAAGGCCGAAAACAACAAAAGTTCAGGCAACCCCGCTGCCGCGTGAACATTCAAACCCATAGGCAAGATGCCACCCGCATCCTGACCAGCTTGTACGCCCGCGGCCGTGTTGCGGCGGTAGTTTTACAGGCCGATCATAAAATAGCGTGGAACGGCATTGGGATTAAAATGCTTGGGGCCATTCAGCAGCGCCTGAACGCTGGATGGCGCATCGACAATTACCTTATCCCCCACCACCGTCATGGTGGCATTGCCCCCATGGTTCGCCCATATTTTAGGCCGCACCGAATTGGTAATCAGGGTGATAATGTTGGTGGAGATATGGAGCTTTTTCGCTTTGGGTTTTTCATCGCCGGGGGTGTAGCCTGCACGTTTATGGTTCCGGTGGTGGGCGTGGTTTTTGCGGGGGTGGCGCAGCCGATGCAAAAGTGCGGCGGGCGGAATAATGCGCGGCAGATTTTGCAGCAAATCCGGCAGCCAATACGTGCGAAGGATCAGGCTTTTGTCATCTTCCGCCTCCGTGGTGAGGAAAATGACGTTTTGATCCGCGCTGATCACCAGCCGCTTGTGCGGGGCGAATACGCGGAGAATGCGGGCCAAGTCCCGGCGACAACTCGCCCCGGGAAGTTTAACGTTGCGGCGGATATGGGGTTTTATCCCCGCCCGGCGCACGGCCGGCCAGCCCACGGCGAAGTTTTCCCCGGTAACTACCGCAAGACGGTTAATCGCCTGATTCAGCGTGAGATGGTGGATCGCCAGCGGCGGAAGCTTGAGCGTAAGCAATGCGGGTTGATTTTCCACGAAAATCACATACCCGATTTCTGCCGGCCGATAGTTGGATTTGGGTGGGGTGTTGTTCGTTTTCCTGTGTCCGGCGGCAGCGGGTGAAGAGGCGCCCCTTGCCATCGGCAAGGCTGCCGCAGCCGCCAGAATCAGAGGTATGGCAAGGCTGCAGGCGGCCATCAGTTGTCGCGCCGGCATGCACCGGTTATCAGAGGAGACGGTCATATGGCAGATCCGGCCGGCGTTTGCTCAGCGGCCTCCAACAAGCTCCTGAATGTAAACGGGGGCCGTTACCACCAGCGAGCGATTAAAATACATGATATTCGCCTGGCCGCCGCCGTGAACCCAGATGTTGGGATGGATTGTTTCTTCAATAAGCCGCACCAGCTGCTTACCGCGCCGGGTGCTGCTGGTTTGCGCAGCGGACTGAGCCATGGTGTTATTGCCCTGAAACAGGTCCTGTCCGCCGGCGCTTCCAAGCCCGCCGCCGCCCGAAGCGCTGACCTGCGCGGTGCTGTTCTGCGTGGCGCTTTGCAGGTTAAAGGTGGGGGCGTTGGTAAAATTGGGCACCGTCATGACCAGATCATCCACCGGGTAAACGCGGGTAACCATATGGAGATTGGCGTCCGACCGGGTCGTGATCGTCAGGACGTTGTCGCTTACAAAATAAACCAGAGTCGTCTGCGGACTGACCTGTTGCAGGATGATGGACAGAATTTTATGCACGGCAACATCCCGCAATTCCAGATTAATGGGTGTATTGGGGGATACACCGGCGTTTTGCAGGGCATTCCAGTTCACAAATATATTGGCTTCCGTGGTGTTACGAAGATAGGCGATGGCTTGGCGCAATGAAACGTTCCGCATGCGTGTGGCCGGCAGCACATCATTGAGCGCTTGCTTGGTGGAAATTGCCCAGCTGTAATTCGCCGCGCTGGCGCAGGCCGGTGCAAACGCGGCGAGCATCGCCGCCGCCAGTCCGGTGCACACCATGTTTCGCAGGCTGCGGCGCTTACTCATGGATTGCGCTGTGTGCGGTGAAACAATCGGGTTCGAACGGCAATTAATCGTTTGCATGGTTGGCTGCTCCAAAAGGGGGTGCGGAGAACTCAAAATAACCACGTCTGGTTAAATATTATCAAGATGAAAGTAAATATTCAAGTGGTCCGGAAAAATCTTCGGCACAAAATTGCCCATGAATGCCATTGTTCAACCCGCCTGCGGATGGGCCGGTTTCGGCGGGCGGTTTTTTCCTGATGAATTTAATAAAGCTTGGCTGAAGCGAAAAAGTTATTCCAGTTGTGGTAACTGAAGCCGGCGATTTCCGCATCGGAAAAGCCCGCCTCGGATAATGCCGCCGCAAGCATGGACAGGTCTTTGGGGAGTCGCATTGGCGCGGGCAATTGATCCGCCCCAAAGCCGCCGTCCATATCCGAACCCAGCCCCAGAAGATCCGGTCGCCCGGAGATATCGACGATATGCCGACAGTGCGCAACGGCATCAGCGATGACGGCCGGGCGGCCTGCCGCAAGAAATTTTCCAAAAAGGTTTAATCCGATCATGCCGCCGCGATCCGCGATAGCGCGAATCTGTCGGTCGGAAAGGTGCCGTTCGGGATGGGTTTTGCCGGGCAGTAACGCGCGGCAGTTGCTGTGTGAGGCGATAATGGGCCGCCGTGCGACATCCAGCAATGCCCAGAATGCCGCCTCCGATAAATGCGATGCGTCATGCACCATGTGCAGATCGTCCGCCGCGGCGACGAGCTTGCGACCTTCGGCAGTTAAATCGCCCCCGGATTGATCGCCGCCGGCCCAGCGTGTCCCGTCTGTCCAGCTGAGGGCCAATATGCGTGCACCGCGATTGTGGAACAGATGCAGATCGTCAATGGAACGGATGCCCGCGGCCCCTTCAATTAATATCAGCAGTTCAAGCGGTGCGGTGAATTGATCAATTCCGAGAAAAGAGACGCTGCGATCGCGTCGCCAGCGGTCATATATGTCAAACTGCGCCAGGCTGTGCCGATGCGCTTCATCCGTGTCAGACCAGCACCAGGGGCCATCCACAAAATGGCCGGAATTGTCCGGGCCGCGGCGCTGCACGAAAATAGTCGCCGCGGCGCGGGTTATGTGCCCTTCAATAAGGGAGGTCAACGTGACCGCGCCGGGCCCGTCGGGCTGGTCGGTACCGGGAGGCCGGCGCAGCATATTCCGCCCGTTTTGTTCCAGATATGCCAGGTCCAGATGGCAATCAAACCAGCGGAGCGGTGCGATGATGGCGGAACTCCTTGATTTTCAGCGGGGGATGGCCGGTTTTTATTCCACTACTTTATGTATGCCGATAATCGGGATTTCACTTTTCCGGCCATTAAGAGCGGCGGCGAGCCCCTGCAGAGAAAATACAAAAAACAGTATCCATGTTCCAAATGCAACAAGACCAAGCATCGCCCGCAGCGGCGGAATAACCATTGCGGGAATGGCCAGCAGTTGCAGGCCGGCCCATACAAATATTTCCGCCACAAACAGCAGGAAGCCCTGATTGGTATGATGCCGCACGAATGGCGAGGTTTTTCCAAAGACCAGGGGCACCAGCACCAGCGGCCCCATATAGGCCACCGCGGCCAAAGCCCGGTTTTCGCGAATGTCTGCCGCTTCCGCATCCGCCTGAGCTTGGGCGGCGGCCTGATCCGCATCCGCAGTCACGGCGTCTGATCCGGCGCGGTCGGCCGACGCGCTGCTTTGCCGCACATCCGCGGGGTTGAAGCCGGCAGGCGACGGATTAACCGGCGGCGGGCTTGGGGGTGCAGGCGGTTGCACTGGGGAAAGTTCATAACTTTCTTCGGGTGTGGGAGATGGCATGTTGTCCGGCATGATGGTTCCTTTCGCAATGGCAAGGGAATTCCACATCACTCACTGTAGTAAAATTATACCGGATGGGGGCCGCGGAGGTTACTGCCCGCAATTATTGGAGGAGGACCATAATTAATAACCGGATTAATAACCGGGTTTTTTTCCCCGGTGCGCTAATGCGTCCTGGCCCGCGGACGCGGAACAAAGCCCAATCCGGAACAAAGCCCGATCCGGAACAGGGCACAACGGTTCCGCCAGAACGCGGACTGCTGTTCTTCACCGGCGCCAAGGCGGATAACCTGCGGTACTTATGCGTTTGTGCAACCGCTGCCGGTTCTGGATTCCGCGCGTTCTTCCAGTCTTTTATGCGCAAGACGCAGAATGTTGCGCGCGGAATCAAACGTGAGTCGTTCCAAGGCATCGTCATAGTTCAGCCACGCAAAACCAACATGCTCATCCGACACGCTCACTGATTCCACATGGGTGCGGCCGATGAAATAGGTGACCTGTTTGTGCACATTTCCCTTGCGCGAGGATACAAATTTATATTCCATTCGTCGGCAAAAATCCGCTACGCGCGTCACATCCGTAATGCCGGTTTCCTCGGCGAGTTCGCGAACGGCAGCCTGCCACTGCGTCTCGCCTTTTTCCAGGTGGCCCTTGGGGTAATCCCAGTGTTTGCCGTAATCCAGCAGCAGATAAACACGACCGTGCGGCGTCTGCCGGAAAAGGATAAAGCCAGCGGATTGTTCAAATATCGCGGATTTGCCGCGGGCGGCGCGCAATCGTCGTTTTGCGCGGTGGCCATGGGGCCGCGGCGATCCGCCGCGTGCCTGTGCGTCCCTGCTCATAAGGGTTTTCCAATCAATTGCCGTTTATGTTTAAGAAATTTCAGGTGATGATCCAGATGATGAATATGAACGGCGAGTAATTCCTCCAACGTAATGCGTCCGCGTTGATTATGCGTGCCCCAGCGGATGAAGGCTGCGTCGGGCAGGCGGCGCAAAATTTCCGCCGTCAGCAGGCGGTTTTTGTGAAAGATATCGGCAGCCGCGGCCGCGTCCATCGCGGAATAAAAAAGATTTGCCGCAAAAGCGCTTTCATCAAACCCCACCAGCGTGGGATTTTCCTCCGCAATGATCCTTTTCATCCGGTCCGAGCCAATCAGGTCGCTGTCCATAAGATGCAGCACAATCTGCCGGATGCTCCAGGTTCCGGGAACCGGCAACGCGTCGAGATCGGCGGCGGACAGGCCGCGAATGGCTGCCTGCAACGCGGTTCCTCCCCGGGCATATTCGTCTACTTCAGTTTTATGGGAGTGATTCATCTTTTTTTCAGTAGCCATGGCCGCCTCCTTTCCACCTGTTGCATTATATCCCGGATAAATGATGAAATGAAAATTTATTGCAGCAAAGCATCGACGAAGCTGGGCCGCCGGCGGTGCCCGGCCCGATGCGGCGTGCCTGGCCGGGCCGTTGAACGCAAGGCTGTCCGGCGTTAAGCACCGCCGGATTTGCGACTTAAGACCACCAGGACAACGCCCACCGCTATGGCCGCGACCGCGGCTATCGGCGCGGCAAGAAGGTGGTGATGCACGGTAACATCCATGTGCACGGAACCAATACGAATAATCGGCTTACGGCTTTTCCATGTGATTCCCTTAAAAATAAGGGCGACAATTCCCCCCGCTATCAGTGCAATGCCGATAGTCAATTTCCAATTCATGTTGCGGTCCTCTTATGTTATCGCGCCGTAATCATAGCGGCGGCGCGCGATGTTCTTCCTTCCGGCGCGCGATCAATCAGCCGGTTAATCCAGCGGTATGGCCGGACGGTTGCGGCCGGCGGTCCAGGCATACGAATTCCAGATCATCCGCAGTCCGTGAGTCCACCGTAACCCAGTCGGCGGGATCCCATTGGGGAAACCATGTATCACCGGCCGGTTCCCGGGGCAAATGGACAAATGTAAGATACATGCGGTGCGCCAGGGGAAACGCAAGGGCATAAATTTGGGCGCCCCCGACGATAAACAACTCCGATTCGTCGGCCGCGGCGGCAAGTTCCAAGCCCTGTTCCAGCGTGGCCGCCAGGTACAGGTCGGCCGGAGGTCCGGGCAATCCATGCCGGGTCAGCACGATGTTGCGGCGGTTGGGCAGCGGCCGGCCGACGGATTCATACGTCTTGCGGCCCATCAGCACGGTGTGGCCCGTCGTCAGCCGGCGGAAATGGCGCAAATCTTCGGGTTTGTGCCAGGGCAGCCGGCCGGCATTGCCGATCAGGCGGGCGGGTGTCATGGCTGCAATCAGGCTGATACGCACGGGAAATATCTCCGTAGATTATTGAATTCCACGGCAATGCCGCTGGAGGCATTACACCGCCACCTTGAAGCCGATGGGCGGATGCGGGTCGTAGCCTTCCACGCTGAAATCTTCAAATTTCAGATCATCAAACGGCTTGCGGGCAATATGCAGTTTCGGCAGCGGTCGGGGCGGGCGCGTCAATTGCTCTTTTAATCCGGCAAGATGGTCGTAAGGGGCCATGGGAGTGCCGGGGTCGGCAACATATATGTGGGCATCCACGATGGTGTGGCCGAACCAACCGAGTTTGAGCCCGCATTCCTGGGCGATCATTTGCGTGAGCGTTGCGTAGCAGGCCAGGTTAAACGGAATGCCCAGCGCAATATCTCCGGATCGCTGGGAAAGATGGCAGTTGAGCCGTCCATCCAGCACCTGAAACACAAAGCTGTAATGGCATGGCGGAAGGCGGCTGGTTTCCGCATTTCCCGGCTCCCACGCGCTGACCACCAGCCGCCGGCTATTCGGGTTGCGCTTGATTTCATTGATAACGTAGCGGATCTGGTCAATTTCCTGAACTTCCGCCTGGCGAATGCCGGTTTCATGGACCGGAGCGTGGCTTTTCTGAACCGGATGGGGAAACCGCCGCCAATATCTTCCATAGGCGGTCTCAAGTTCGCCGCGTTCATCCGCCCAGGCATCCCATATTTTCGTATGTTGCCGCAGGTTGCGGATATGTTCCTCTCCGGAAAGATACCACAGCAATTCACGCAAAACGGCCGGATAGTTCACTTTTTTCGTGGTCAGGAGCGGAAAGCCATCCGCCAGATTTACCCGGTAAAAAGCGCCAAAATAGGAAATGGTGTCCACCCCGGTGCGACTGGGCTTGCGTACGCCGTTATCCATGACGAGCTTAATCAAATCAAGATATTCACGCATAATTGAAACCTGTCAGATAAAGGCCTTATGGCGGGCGGTTTGGCCCGTGCATCGGTCATGGGGCCTGTGGTGGATGGATATCTGCCTTTCGTATCGCAAGGTAGTGTACGGGTAAAACGGCCGCCGGCACGCGAATGGGCCGAACCGGATTTGCTGTTCGCCTGCGGCCGGTCGCCTGCGCATCATTTGACGGGCGTCTCCAGGGCTTTTTCACGATCGGCAATAGCCGCATAAAATTCCGCGGCCGTCTGACATTTCAGCAGTGTATTGCGAAACCCTTCAATGGTCATCAACCGGCTGACGCCGGCCAGACATTGGATGTGGGCGGCCGTCTGTTCGGGCGGGCTTACGAGCAGGACAATAATAGAGACGGGCTGGTCATCAATGGAATTAAAATTGATGGGTGGATTTACCCTGCCCATGGCCACCAGCAGCTTTTTCACGCCTGCACATTTGCTGTGCGGGATGGCCAGTCCATGACCCACACCGGTGGTACGGGTGGACTCGCGTTCCAGCACGCTGGCCAGAAGCAATTCGGGGTCTTTAACATCGGGGGATTTGGCGAGCAAATCGACCAATTCCTTGATCGCGGCTTTTTTTTCCGTCGCCATCATGGGCACCAGCACATCCTTGGGCTGCAGAATATCTGTTATACGCATGAACAACGCCTTGCCGTTAAACCAATACAACGGACAGGTACTCTAAACGCCATCCCGGCCGGGTTCAAGCATGCGGGCCTGAAATCTGTGCGCAAAGAAGCAATAATTTGCGAATGGCGGTATTGTACCTTATAGAAGACCTGCGGCTTGCTGCGGCTGTAAAAGCGGCTTTGCCGGCTATGAATGTCCGCTCAACCGTTCGGCTGCGGATCTAAGCGGTTGAAGCCAACGGAGTTTATCGAATGTCGAATTTTATAGGGAGTTTTTCCGACCCTGATCAGGTTGTTCCACCTGCACCCGGCACGGATCCGGGGACCATTCCCTTGGCGGACGAACAGCCGCCGAAACCTGCCGCCACAACGGCAACGAATCATGATGCAAATCAGCCGGCGGCAAGTGCTCCGGCGGTGCGGCCGATACTGGCGGCCGCCGGCGGCCGGGCGAGCGCCTCGGACGTGGAAGCGGTGGAGCAGTTTGCCATGGCGTATCGCATGACCTGCGAACAGCTGGGAAAAGTGATCGTCGGTCAGCAGGAAGTTATTGAGCAGGTTCTTACGGCAATGTTCTGCCAGGGGCATGTGCTGCTGGTGGGCGTGCCGGGGCTGGCCAAAACGTTGCTGGTAAAGACCATCAGCGACGTGCTGGAACTGGAATTTAAGCGGGTGCAGTTTACGCCGGATTTGATGCCGTCGGACATCACCGGAACGGATGTGCTGGAGGAAGACCGCACCACCGGCAGGCGGCAGTTCCGATTCGTGCGCGGTCCTCTGTTTGCGAACATTGTGCTGGCGGACGAAATTAACCGCACACCGCCGAAAACGCAGGCGGCGCTGCTGGAAGCGATGCAGGAGCACCGCGTAACCACGGGCGACAATACGTATGCCCTGCCCGAGCCGTTTTTTGTACTGGCCACGCAGAACCCCATTGAACAGGAGGGTACTTACCCGCTGCCGGAAGCGCAGCTGGACCGGTTCATGTTTATGACACTCGTCACTTACCCCGATCCGGCGCAGGAAATTCTGATCATGAAGCAGGCGACCGCCCCGGTGCGGGCGGCGCTTTCCCGGATGCTGGACGGGCCGATGATCATGGAACTTCAGCAGATTGTACGGCGGGTGCCGGTGGGGGATCACGTGTATGCATTTGCCCGGGACCTTGTGCGGGCCACGCGTCCGCGGGAAAAGGACGCGCCGGCGTGGCTGGCCGACCTGGTGCAGTGGGGCGCCGGGCCGCGCGCCAGCATTTACCTGATTCTGGCGGGCAAGGCGCGGGCGATTCTGCACGGGCGAATGCACGTGACCACGGATGATATTGTGCAAGTGGCCCATCCGGTTCTGCGGCACCGCATCTTGACTACTTTTAACGCCGAAGCCAACGGCATGACCAGCGACGGCATCATTGACCGGTTGATTAAGGAAGTGTTGCGGAATGCAACCGCCGCCTGACAACGCCGGTCTATTCGGCATATCCGTGTGCGGCAGGCTGCCGCGTGACGTGCGGTGGTCGGCGGTGCGGGGCATGGCGATCACTTGAAAGGCTGCTTGGGAGCATGCGTGTCTGGATCGGAAATATTTGAAAAAGCCGCGGCGCATCGACCCGAAGGTGCGACCGCCGGTCTGCTGTCACCGGAGGCGCTGGCCAAGATAAGCAAACTGGACCTGCTGGCGCATCAAGTCATGGATGGTTACGTGCAGGGCCTGCACCGTTCGCAGCACCTGGGTTTTGCCGTGGATTTCGCCCAGCACCGGCAGTACGTGCCCGGCGATGACATCAAGCGGATTGACTGGCGGCTGTATGCCAAAGCCGACCGCTATTACATCAAGCAATACGAGGTGACCACGAACCTCCGGGCGCACATTGTGCTGGATTGCAGCGCATCAATGCGTTTTGCGGGCCGGGGGGATCCCCTGTCCAAGTTCCGCTATGCGCAGTTTGTGGCCGCGGCGCTGGGCTACCTGATTCTGCATCAGCAGGATTCGGTGGGATTGGTGACGGTGGACAACCAGGTGCGTGACTTTGTGCCGCCGCGCTCCACGCCGTCTCATCTGATCCATCTTGTGCAGACATTGGAAAAAACCGTCTGCACCCGGGAATCCGCCCTGTCCGGGCTGCTGCACAACATTGCCGAGGAACTGGGCCACCGCGGCATGGTAATTCTGATCAGCGATTTGATTGAAAAGACCGACGACCTGATCCGGGCGCTGCATCATTTCCGCCACCGGCGTCATGAAGTCATTCTTTTGCACGTCATGGCCCAGGACGAATTGACCTTTCCCTTCCGCAACTGGACCCTGTTTAAAAACCTGGAATCCGAGCGGCACCGGCTGCGGCTGGACCCGGCCCTGATACGCCGGCAGTATCTTGATGCGCTGGGCACGCATCTGGCCGCGATACGGGCGGCGGCCGGCGGCATGCGCATCAGCCATGTGCTGCTTAACACCGCGGATCCGTTTGACGACGCCCTGACGCTGTACCTTGCCCGGCGAATGCAGCGCCGAGGATTGTAAATGACGAATGTTGGCACGATGCCGCCAA
This sequence comes from Planctomycetota bacterium, assembly GCA_021808485.1. Classification (GTDB taxonomy): domain Bacteria; phylum Planctomycetota; class Phycisphaerae; order WQYP01; family WQYP01; genus JAJYPG01. Next base: position 10,331 of record JAKBBN010000076.1, read on the forward strand.
GGCGGATCAGACCCGAACTGGAAGAAAATCAACCGCATGTTTGAAATTCCACTGCTGTTAAGCGGCCTGCTGCTGGCGGGCATTCCGGTGGTCATTCATATGATGCACCGCAGCCGCACCACGCCTGTGGAATGGGGTGCGATGATGTTTCTGCAGGCCACTGAAGTGATCCAGAAAAAGCGCCGCGATATCGAGCATTGGCTGCTGCTGTTGCTGCGCATGGCGCTGCTGGCCTTGCTGGCGCTTTTACTGGCCAAGCCGCTGCTGCCGGTGGGGCGGTTTAACCCGCTGTCCGGAAATGCCGCCAGCGATGTGGTGGTGGTGCTGGATCACGGTGTTTCATCCGGCTACATGGACGGCCGGCGCACCTTGTTTCAGCACGGTGTTGATGTTGTGCGCCGGATTGCCGCCGGTCTTCGCCCGTCGGATACCCTGTCCGTGGTGCTGGCGCAGCGCCGGCCGGTTTCGCTGACCCGCCGACCGGTATCGGCGGCCGATCGCGGGGCGATTGAACAAAGGATTCTTCAACCGTTGCGGCTGTTGCCGCCGGGCCTTACCGGCTCATCCATTCCCAAGGCCATTGCTTATGCGCGTCGTTTTTCGCGGCGCGGCGTGAATTATCAGAAGATCATTTTTGTGGTTTCCGGCGAGCAGCGCGTTTCCTGGCAGGTGGGTCATCCGTCGCTCTGGAAGGCCACGCTGGAAAACGGCCGCCGAACCGCGGGCCGCTACCGCGTATTCAATCTGCCTACGCATCTGACCCGTGCACAGTCGGATATTGCCGTCGGGGCGCTGCATATCCAGCCGTCGCTGCCGGGCGCCGGTTATCCGGCCCAGATTTATTTTTCCGTTTCCAATTCCGGTCCGCTGTCCCTTTCCACCATACCCCTGGTGCTCAGCGTGGATGGCGCCCCGGTGGATCACCAGACATTGCCCGAACTTTCCGCCGGCCAGACGTTGACGGTTGTTTTCAAGCATCGGTTTCGTCATGCCGGATCCCACTGGATCAAAGTAAGCACGCCGCTGCACGACGGCCTCGCCGCGGACAATCGTTCGTTGGCGGCGGTGCGGGTGTGGAACAAAATTCATGTGCTCCTGGTGGACAGCCAGTTGTCCTCGGTCGGCAATTTCCGATCCAGCCGGTTTCTCCGGGCGGCGCTGGATCCGTTCAACGTGCATTCCACAAACCAGGCTCTGGCCGCGGTGCACGTGGTAAGCATTCAGAAGGCGGCCGGTGAAAAATTGAGCCGATTCGATGCGGTGATCGTTAATGATGCATCCCTGCTGCCGCCCGCATTTTTGAGACATTTATACGATTTTGCGCACCGCGGCGGCGGCGTCTGGTTTATCCTGGGGCGGCGGACGGATCCGGCCCTGATCAACGGCTCCCTGCCCGCGGGCGGTTTTGCCCTGGGCAAATTGCTGGGGCAGGTGCATGTAACGCACCCTCCGGCTTTGCTGATCGCCGATCCGCGCAGCAACCTGGTGCGTCCGCTGGCGGAATTGAGCCGCAATGGAATAGTGGGCGTGGCGATGACCCGCTGGTGGAAGTTCCAGGTGAAAGATCCCGTGGCCAAGGTGATTCTGGCGGTTGATCAGGGGGATCCGTTGATGATATCCCGGCCGGTGGGATCCCTGGGCGGGCGGGTGGTTCTATCCGCGTTTCCGGTGGACGGTCACTGGAATGACTGGCCCACGCGTGCGGGCAGCTTTGTGCCGTTAATCAACCAGGTGGTGGATTCCCTGGCTTTGGGCAAGCGTCGTTTAATAGACCGGCATTATCTGAATTCCGGTGATACGTTGATCTGGACCGGGCCGGCGAAGCCGGCGGTGACGGGGGCATGGGTGGCGACTCCGGATGGCTCCGTCAAAATTGTGCAGCCGCAGCTTACCGCATCGGAGCGCTATCTGATCGCCTGGAATCACACGGATTCCCCCGGGCTTTACACGCTTCACCTCAAACCGCGGGCGGTTCATCCGCGCGTTTACTATGCCGTGGGGCTTAACGCTTCCGAACTTTCCGCCAAGCCGATGAGCACGGCGCAAAAAACTTGGCTTCTGCACAATCATTATCTGCAGGCGGATATTTCCGCGGCGGGAATCGGCGGGGCCCTGGGTTCGGTGAAGCGCGGCACGCCGTTGTGGCCGCTGCTGGCGCTGCTGGTTCTGCTGATGCTGGTGGCCGAAGTGTTCTGGTGCCGCCGTATGGCGCGGCGCGCCGCCGGTACGGACGTTTCAAACGCCGGCCTGCCCGGCCGCATACTCCACCCGGCGTTGGAGCCCCGGTGATTTAATGAATGCCTGGATAATTTAACACGGATTTGTATGACATCGCACCACAATTCCCAATCAACCGCCTGGCATATCACGGCGCATCCGGCTTTCCCGGCTTGGCTGCTGATTATCCTGATTGTCGCGGCACTGGTGCTGATTGTGTATTTATACCGCGCCCAGCGCTGCGTCGTGCCCCCACGGATTGTCGCGCTGCTAACCGGAATCCGATTGGCGGAACTGGCGCTGCTGGGATTGCTGTTGTTCGCACCGGCCATAAGTTGGACGCGGGTGGACCGTTCCGCGGGTACCCTGTGGCTTGTGCTGGACCACAGTCAATCAATGGCGTTCAAGGACGCCCAGGCTCTGCCTGCCGAACGACTGGAGTGGGCCTGCCGCCTGGGCTATATCCCGCCGCATCTATATCCGGATAAATTGGATGGAATCGCCCAGCGGCTGGCGCTGCAGGATCAACAACTGATGCGGCTGGCGCAAAATTACCGGCAGTTGGACCTCGCTTTTTCCAAAACCAGCCGCGGGAGACTGCTTAACCGTATCTCCGGCGCCATGCGCCGCTGGAATTCCGGCCTTGCCGCGGAAATTGCCGATCTGGGTGGACAGGCGGCGGAAGGGGGGATTCGCAATGACTTGGGCCGGATTCACGACATGATGGACCGCGGCCGGGCGGGCCTTTCCCACCCTGTCGCCGGGAAAGCCGCGCAGGCTCCGCCATTTAACGCCATGCTGGCGGACATGTCTGCCGCCATGAAAAATATTGACGGGCTGGCCCGCCAGGCTGACATGAATTTTCTTAATACCCACGGGCGCGATCCGGTGGTATCCGCGGCCCTCAACCGCATTGCCGCCATGTCGCGCGGGCAATTGGCGGAAGCGATTCTCACGCGCAAAGGGGGAAATTCCAAAAATTTTTATTCCATACTTTCCAGTCGTCCCACACGCATGATCAGTTTCGCCGGCAGGGCCTTCAGTCATGCCGGACCGCGGGTCGGGTCTGTCCGGGCGGTACTTTCCGAGTTGCTTACACCCACGGGAAAATCGACCAATATCAGTGCGGCATTGGCCAAGCTGACGCAGCATTTAAGCCCGGATTCCCATGCCAGCGTGGTGCTTGTGTCCGACGGCCGCGGCAACACGGGTCCGGATCCGGTGGAACTCGCCCGTCTGCTGCGGGCGAGGGGTGTGAAATGTTTTACCATTTGCGTAGGTTCGGATCAGGAACTGCCGGCGGCGACCATTCACAGCATTCATGCCCCGGAATGGATATTCAAAAATCAGCGAGTGCGGGCGGTGGCTTATGTGCATTTAAAACAGCTTGTCGGCAAAACGGTGACGGTACAGCTTATGCGCAGCGGCAAGGTGCTTGAAACCCGCCTGCTGACCGGGGAAAAGCCGGACGATTCGCGGCGGGTGCGGTTTAATATACGGCCGCCCGGGCCGGGTGTGTACCGTTATGCCATCCGGATTCCGCCCCTGCCGGAAACGTCGAGTCCGCATGCGGTGGTGCGGCATTTTCGCGTGGCGGTGCGGCGGGATAAGCTGCGGGTTCTGTTGGTGGATAACCAGCCGCGCTGGGAATACCAGTATCTGGTTAATTATCTGTCGCGAAACCCGCGGGTGAAACTGCAGGCGGTGCTGCTGCATCCCGCCGCGATTACCGGCATAATCCCACCGCCGCCGGTGACGGCGTCCCCGGCGAATCCCAGTTATCTGGCCGGTCGGCTGCCGTCGGGAAAGGCGGGGTGGGCCGCGTTTGACGTGATTATTCTCGGCGATGTTCCGCCCGCGAATTTTCCCGTATTGGATCAGCAGGCGCTGGCTTCGGCCGTGCGCAACAGCGGTGCGGCTTTGGTGCTTATTTCCGGGGCACGCTATATGCCGACGGCCTGGGCGGACACGGCATTGGCCTCGCTGATTCCGGTGAACCTGAAGCGACCCTCCATGGGAACGGTACTGGGCGCCGGCGGCAATCAGGGGTTTGTGCCGGCGCTGGCTCCGGAAGGGATCGGCTCGCAGTTATCGCAGCTGGCCGGGGCCGGGCAGAGCAACAATGATATTTGGCAGGACATGCCGCATTGGTACTGGCACAGCCCGTACATTACCGCACGCCGTCAAGCCAGAGTGCTCTGGACTCTGGCGGCCGCGGGCGGGCATGCCGGCGCCACGGCGCGCCGGGCGCGGCACCGGGCCTTGCTGGCGTCCATGAGTGTCGGCGCCGGGCGCGTGCTGTATCTGGCCAGTGACCAGACCTGGCGGCTGCGTTATGTCCACGGGCAGGATGTGCAGAATAATTTCTGGTCGCAGGTGATGCGATGGGCCGCGGGCTCGGAATTACCCGCCGGCGGCAAGTATGTGCGTTTCGGTACGGATAAATCCGTGTATACCTTCGGTCAGACGGTGCATATCCGTGCGAAAATCCTCGGGCGAAATCTGCTGCCGGATTCCAACAAGGTATTTCACGCCACGGCCCGGCGCATTCAAAAAGCCTCCGCGCTCCCGGCCCCGGCAGGCCGGGGCGACTCCACTGTGCGGCAGGATGCGCCCATGCTGCACACACCCGGTGCGCCTGGTTTTTATTACGGCAACCTGTCCGGGCTGGAGCCTGGAAAATACAGCGTTACCCTGCGCGGCGGCGGTATTGCACATCAGCTCAAATCAGATCCCACGGCGGTGGTGCGGCGGTTGACCATTCGTGTCCGCTCCCGGCAGAATCTTGAATTGACCGACTTAAGCAGTGATCCGGCGGCCATGCGGCGCATCGCCTTGGCCGGAGGTGGTTTAATGGTGCCCGGACCGTATGCCAATTTGCTGGCCCGGCGGCTGCCTGAACTGAGCCAGACTTTAAAAATCCACGAGCAGGCCGGGTTGTTTCTGCACCCGCACAGTGGATGGACGAAATTCATGCACGCGGCTTTCCTGCTGCTGTTTGCCGGGTTGATTACCGCGGAATGGATACTGCGTAAGCGGGCCGGATTAATTTAACGCCGGGTGGCCTGTTGAATGGCGCACCACATTATTTCCGGCGGCCGATTGCCACAGGCCCTCAGGGACGGCCGGACGGTGACGCGGAGGATGCCGCGGGATTTTCGGCGGGTTGATCATCCGGCGGCGGTGTCGGAATTTCCTGAAAATGACCCCATACCAGAAAAAACACGAAAATAGCCGCCGTCGTCGCGCCGGTAAGCTGGATGGTCCAGTCGGTAAGGCCTTTGGGCGGCGCCAGATAGCGCACGCTGACGTACAGGGAACCCCCGGCCGCACACAGCGCCGCCGCAGTGCTGATACAGTCGGCTATGATACGTCGTCTGGTCATAAGGGCCTCACCGGAAATCAAAGATTCCGCGATCTCGTGGTTTAATTGTTGGCACGCGCCAGGCTGTGCGATTCAAGGATCTGCAGGCGGAGCAGCATGATCGCGGTATCCAGCTGGGTGTCAAACTTTTCTTCCGGAAATTTCCAGCCTTTTGCCGGCTTGGCGGCCGCCTGCCGCGACTTGGCCGGTTTTTTCAGCAAAATATCGTTGTTCATCTGCAAAAGCTGCAGTTCATCCAGCTGTTGCGGGGAAAACGGAACAGTTACCTCCGGCTCCACGCCCCAGGTGCGGGCGTACGGCT
>JAKBBN010000077.1 GCA_021808485.1 Planctomycetota bacterium
CTTGTTTGCCAGCTCCCCGGAGCATATCGGAGGCTACACCGACCTTCTTCGCCTCTGTACGCCAAGTCATCCACCGTATACCCTTAGTAGCTTGACCACATTGACTTTCCATCGTCCCGCATTCCATCACGCTGCTTTCGCACCGTGAAAAACCGGAAAAACCTCAAGTATGTTGTCTGGACAGCGCCGAAGCCGCCCAGACTATCAAGCCACCTGAAAGTAACTTTGTGTAACTCTGGTTTCGTGTTTGGCTGCAATTGCTCAGCCACACACAGTAGATTTTTGCGCTTTTTGACGCACGCCGGAATTTCAGCGGAAATAAAAATCTGGGTAGGTTTCCACCCCCGCCTGTTTCCAAACGTGCATATTTAATGTGGAGTTTGTGAACCACATCACGCAATCTTCACTTGTCAAAGAGCTCGAATAATCTGAATAAATCAGACATCGGCACCCGATCAGCACTGCGATTCGACATACGAACGCATCTGAGCGTGTGCCGGAATCCTTGAAATTCTTAACTATTCGGTTTGGGCCACAGGTTCTACCGATGGCCCCAAGAGGTGGGAATCCGTTTCGGTCAGTTTACCTGATACCCGCTACCGTTTGCTTGGTTGGCAACCGTAGCTCCTGTTAAGCTCCGACGTTGTTTCACTGTGTCGGATAGGCAGTGCCGGGTTTCTTACCCGTCACTCTCAATTCCTTTCGCCTTCTTGATTGTCGGATTTTTTAACGTCCGTCATCAAGGGTTCATTACTATAGCCACAATTTTGCGGCTGTCAAGCGTTCACCGAAATTTCTTAAAATTTTAACAGCATACGCTGTTAAACATTCGAAACATCGGCGGACATGCGGAAAAACCGCATATCGTCAACGACATGAGAAAGGATAACAGAACGCCGACAGTTTGGCAACAGTACCAAAATATTGCAGGAAAACGAACCGAATCGTCCTATTGGCTAGAATCGAATGTTCGAGTCCGACGTCCTTCACGGCTTACTCATACCGCCTTGACGGATGCTTTATAGTCCATCCGGATGCATGAGGTCAAGCGGCTGAGAAATGACGTATATATTTTGCTAACGCGACTTAAAATTTCATAGAAACAAATTATTAGCACGCCTTTTTATTATAAAATCTGCGTAATTCCGTGGCCAAGTACCCTATCTGATGAAATGTAAGCTTTGATGTTTGAAATAGATTAATTTGCCGACCACCCGTCAATAACAATTTCAGGCGGTGAATCCCCGTTGCCGAGGAATTACCGGCGTTGGCGGTATGAATCAGAAAGTTCTGGATTTCATTGGCCGGCCAAATCCTAGTGGCAGTGGGAATCCATCCGATACTGCGAATGCAGACTTCATCTGGGGAAGCAACAATTAACAGGCCACGGTAAGCCGCCTTCACCAATACCAACAGCCCTGCCAATAAAACGCAGAACAGCGGCAGCATCCAGGGGTGCATAGCCCCTCCATCAACGCAAACAGTTACCCCGAACACAACGGCGGTAATAAGCACGGCTGCGGCGGTCCCCTGGGTCCCGGGGTAAAGAACACCCTTTAATTCCATCAGAAGCAGGTTGTTTTCGTGGACCAAAACCATACGTTTATCCGGCGGCGGAGCCGGGTAATCCCATAAATTCGCGACGGCATTACCAATGAAATTTGAATCGATCTTCGTCATATCCGCATCCATCACCGGCACGTGCATAATCCGGGTGATTGCGGCGGAAATATCGGCAATCAGCGACTTTGATCCGCGCACCAAAGTGCATGGGGGGGCATTGGTTCGCCTTAATGCCAGCAGCCATTGATCAGCCGTAATCGCGGGAACTATTCCGATGTCGATAATGTCACGAGATAAAATCTTCAACGGCTTACCCCACCTTCGCTTTCCCCGCCGCAGGGTTATTTTGTCCGGATGAATTCCGAGGTAAACCGCTGAACGGCCGCGCATAATTTCGGCAAACGCACCGTTGACAGCCATCAGAAGAATAATCAACGTCTCGGCTAAATTTCCGGAAAACCGGAAACGCCAATGATTGATAAACAGTATGAAAACCGCAACCAACCCCAGAAACCCCACGTGCCAATATCGCCATAAATTAACTGCGGCGGATTGCGGCGCCGCCCCGGGTGGAAGGATAAACTCCATTCCATCCGGCAGATCCCGGACTGTTGCCCTGACTTGAGCGTCTGCACCCGCCACGCGAAAATCCCCGATCAAATCCGAAAAACCGCCGAAAAAAGACCCGCGGAACATCCATATGAATATCAACGTCTTTCAGATTATCTTCCGCGGCTGAACCTTCGTCCAGTTGATCCGCACCGACTTGCATAGGTTGCCGCATTGCCGGGCGACTGACGGAATACAGGGAATTTTTAAGCGTCTGCGGACTGATGAAAAAAAGGAGCGTTATTGTTCGCGCGGCACTCCGACGCTATACTTTCGCCGGTTGGCATCGCACGCCGCGGTGCAGGATTTTTCGGGAAAATCAATGTCCATCCAATCCCCAGCCAAGCTTGCTCTTGAAGATGGAACCATATTCACCGGTGTCGGGTTCGGTGCGCCGGTATGCCAAGTGGGCGAGGTGGTGTTTAACACGTCACTTTCCGGCTATCAGGAGATTCTGACCGACCCATCTTACTGCGGCCAGATTGTCACAATGACTTATCCGCAAATCGGCAATTACGGTATTGCGAATAACGATGACGATGAGTCAGCAAAAATTCAAGTGGACGGATTTATCGTTAAAGACTTGTCTCCGGTGGCAAGCAATTTTCGGTCCGTGGAGTCGCTGCACGCGTTTTTACACCGGCAGGGAATCGGCGGTCTGGCAGGCATAGATACCCGGGCGCTGGTAAGGAAACTGCGCACACAGGGGGCGTTACGGGGGGTCATTTGCACGGATCCAAAGCGTGCCAATGACGATGCCGCACTTATTCGTCAGGCACAGGGATGGACCGGCTTGGTGGGAGCGGACCTGGTAAAACTGGTAACGCCATCGGCCCCCTACCAGTGGACTACCGGCAAAGGCTCATGGGCGCAATATACGGATTCAACCGGCCCGGCGGCATATCATGTCGTGGCAATTGACTGCGGCCTGAAGCGAAACATTCTGCGCAATTTGGTGCAAAGCGGCTGCAGGGTGACGGTGGTGCCCGCAACCACCGGCAGTGCGGAAATTCTGGAATACCAGCCGGACGGCGTGTTTATCAGCAATGGGCCCGGCGATCCGGAACCGATCACCTATGTGCAGCAGACGCTCAAAGACCTTATCGGTAAGAAACCGATTTTCGGCATTTGCCTGGGCCACCAACTGCTGGGGTTGGCACTTGGCGCCACCACGTACAAACTGAAATTCGGTCATCGCGGCGGGAATCAACCGGTGCGCAATACCGGCACGGGAAAGGTGGAAATAACCTCGCAAAATCATGGTTTTGCGGTGGATGCGGCATCCCTGGAAAAACAGGGCGGCCAACCGACCCATATCAACCTGAATGATCAAACGCTGGAGGGTTTCCGCATGAAATCCGAACCGGTATTTGCCGTTCAATATCATCCGGAGGCCAGTCCCGGCCCGCACGATGCCACTTATCTGTTCGACTGTTTTGTACAGATGATGGCCGGCGGCGTCAGCCCCACCGCGGAACAGATGAACGACGCCCAGAAAAAGCGCAGCGCTATCGTTGCCTGAATCCGGGGCGTAACCCGCCTTTCAGTTCAATCAGCCCGTTTTTTTCGGCCGTGGCGCCGCTTCGCGCCGACAGGCCGCTTTCCAGCCATTTTATTAAATTCCCCGCCTTCATCGGACCGATAGCCCATACGGCAGCGTTCCGGCTGCGGCACGGTTACGACCATTTGGAGAGCCATTCGCCGGACATCACCGGTTGACCGCCGTGTAATTAACGGCTGTGGCGGCGGCCGCCCAGGGGAACAAAGGCCATGCAGAAGCATCAAATGAAAAACCGCGCCTTTACGCTGATAGAATTGCTGGTGGTGATTTCCATCATCGCCCTGCTCATCGCCATACTGCTGCCGTCATTATCAAGGGCCAAGGAGTTGGCGAACCGGGCGGTCTGCTCGGCGAATGAGCGCAGCATTCTGCAAAGCATGATTATTTATGCGCAAAGCAACAACAATTATTTTCCCAGCGTGGTTGGACCATCGGGAACTACGTATCAGAATGATCCGGGCAATCCGGTCAGCGGGAGTTCGGCCGGGGCCGGAACCGTTGTTTACGGCATCTACAGCACGCCGGTGCAGCAAGGCTCGCCAATGGCCTGCATGTGGCTGATGGTTCTGCAGGGATTCATCACACCCAAAAGTTTTATCTGCCCATCCGATCCGTTCGCACTCAATCCATCCAACGAGTTCAGCGCCGGCCAGACCTATTACAGCAATTTCGGCATGGTTGCGGGGGCCGCAACGCCATCCGCGACCGGAGCCGGCGAAAGTTATTCCATCGCGTATCCGTGGAACAATTTGAACGGCACAACGGTAGTGGGCGCGTGGTGGAATGACACTTATGCATCCAGTGATTTGCCTGAAGTCTGCGATATGGCGCCCGCGCAGGACAGTTCCGTCAATGGTCTGTTGCGGCGTGATGTCACGCAGCCGCTGGTGAACCCGGACACGCCGTGGATATACAATTCGGCCAATCACTCCGGCAGAGGGGAAAACGTCTGCTTTGGCGATGCACACGTCAAGTGGTGCAACAATCCCTACGTTGGGGAATCAAAGGACAACATTTTCACTTTTGCATCCACCTCCGGGACCGCGGGGGGCGGCAGCACGCTGGCTACCGGCGCTGCGGCAACCGGCCCGGCCAATCTTCCGGAGGCGCCGCCATTTGATGTTGTCATGGCGCCCGTGCGGGATGCAGCCACCGGCGTGTGGTAAAAGCGATTTCCCGCAAGCCCGGCGAACCATGCGATCCGGATGCGGCAGCGGTTCAATCGCCCAGACCGCGGATCAGCCGAATTCATCACCCTTAAACGAATGACCCAGGTATGTTTGCCGCACGAGTTCATTATTGATCAACTCGCGCGGCGTCCCCTGCGCCAGCACCTTGCCGTCGGAAATGATCAAGGCGCGGTCACAGACTTCCAATGTGCGTTGTACATTATGATCCGTTATCAGGATCGCCTTATCCATCTGCAGGCGCAGCTGGCGGATTTCCTTCTGCAAATCCTCCACCGCAATCGGATCCACACCGCTGAAAGGCTCATCCAGCAGTATCAGGGAAGGATTGGTAATAAGGGAACGGGCGATCTCCAGTTTGCGCCGCTCGCCGCCGGAGAGGGTATGGGCCTTTTGCCGCCGGGTGTGGGAAAGCCCGAATTGTTCCATCAGCCGGGCGGCCTCCGCCAGGCGTTCTTTGCGCGATCTGCGGGTGAATTCCAGGATCGCCAGCAGGTTATTTTCCACCGAAAGCCGCAGGAATACGGAAGGCTCCTGGGACAGGTAACCCATGCCGCGCCTTGCACGCTTGTACATGGGAAGATGGGTGATGTCGTGACCGTCGAACAGAACCTGCCCGCTTTCCGGCGTCACCATGCCGATGATCATGCGAAAGGTGGTGGTTTTTCCCGCGCCATTGCGGCCCAAAAGGCCGATTACCTCCTTGTGACCGACTTCAAACGACACATGGTCCACAACGGTTCGCCCGCCGTAGACTTTCACCAGATTATGCGCTTTTAACAACATCAAACCGCTGTCCGCCTTCTTTTTTACAGCCGTCCCCGCGGCACAAATGCCTGTTGAACAGCCGCTGCGCCTAAAACGCGCGAAGCGGTATTCTCGCGGTGCAGGCGGCGGCTGGCAAGTGCCGGACCGCTGCCGCGCCGCATTGGGCATGCCGGCGCGAACCATCAACGGGCCAGCAGTCGAGCCGGCCATTCCGGCGGCATATCCGGCACCAGGAATTTTGGGGCAGCGCCCCCGGGCGCCATCGCCCGCAAAACGCCCTCCGCCGCCAGATATCCGCTGCGAACCGCACCTTCCATGGTGGCGGGCCAGTCCGTTCGCGTGTAGTCGCCGGCCAGGAAAAGATCGGCTATGCCGCCATCCGGCGGGGCTGCCGGCGGGCGCCAGGCGTCCGACCCGGGCAGCGGCGAAAAAGTAGCACGCTTTTCAACCACGATGCGGCTGCGAACAAGCTTTGCGCCGGATCGCGAAAAAAGGCGGTTCAACTGCGTTTGAAACTCCTCCACCGCCTGCGCGTGAGGCGTCGCGGACCAGCTGCGCGCCGCACTTATCACCCCGTGCAACACCCGGCCCTGGGCATCTTTGCGGAACAACCATTGCAGCGGTCCTTCAAAAAGCGCGGCATGGCTTTTCTTTAAAACCGGCCGGTCAAACCATAGGTGCACGCCCAAAATAGGCACGGATTCAAGATTCACCAGTCCCGCGAAGCGATAGTCAATGGCGCGCAGATGTTCCGGTATCCAGCGCATGACCGCATGATGATTGGTGGCAAGCACAACGGCATCCGCCGCCAATGCCTCCCCTGTAGCAAGCTTAACACCCGAGGCGCGATGACCGCTGAACAGGATTTCATCCACGCGCGTGTTCAGTCGCACGTCCGCACAGGGACGATTTGCATACAACTGTTCCAGCGGGCAATCCGGCAGGCCGACCACATAACCGCGGCGGTTGGCCAGCATGGCGTCCTGAAAAACCTGAACGGCATATTTGCAACTCACCCGCCGCGTTTCTTCATTCAAGGCACTGATCAGCACGGGGTCATAAAACCTTTGTATCAAACGATCCGATTGCCGGAGTTCTTTGAGCCATTGCCCAAACGCCACACCTTCCAGTTTTTCCCGGCCGGAACGGCCCATGCGCATGATGGCGAACATGGCACGCGCCATGGCCATCCGATCGACCGGACTTAAAGCGGAAAACAGGGCCATGGAAAACCCCAGATGAAACGGCGACGGAAGCCCATTCACGGCCCACAGGTTGTATTCCCGGCCGTCGGCATCCAGATAATGAACGGTCCGATGCCAGCCAATTTTTTCGCTGACGCCAAGGCGGCGGTAAAGGTCCAGCAGATTCGTGCAGCAACCCAGCAGCACATGCTGGCAATTATCAAGCAATTCTCCGGTGGAGGCATCCAGAAATGAACTGGCGCGGCCGCCCAGTTCGCGCCGCGACTCAAGCAGTGTCACGGACACGCCGGCGTCGTCCAATGCGGCGGCGGCAGCAATGCCCGCAAGTCCGCCCCCCACCACAATCACCCGGCGCGATGCAACGGGTTCTGAATGCAAAACAGTGATCGGCATGATGCAGCGGACAAGCTTTCAATCAACCGGCCAGGTCATTCATCGCAGGCAAGCAGGCCGGCGCGGCTTGCACAGGCTGGATTATAGCGAAGATTGCCCAACTCGTACCGCGATGCGCCGTTTTGTGACAAATCGCGGCGCCCAACAATACGGCATGCGCGCCGGATAGTGTGCCCACGGGCCGTGCAGGCCGGGCGGCGTTGCCCTGGGTTGAGTCATGAACGGGTTTTATATTCCGCATATACCCGATAGGGAACTACGGATGCCGCATGCAATGCCGCCGGTTTATCGACTCCCCTGAGGCAAAGCGCAATGACGTTTTGTTTACCGGCGGGCTCCAGCCAGCAATCGGGCAGGAAGAATTCACGCTGGCCGCCGAACTCCCAGATTCGGCCGATGTTATGCCCATTGATATAGATAAAGCCGTTGCCGTGGCCGGCGATTTTCAGACACCATGGCAACCAAATATCGGATTGCACATGCGGCAGGGAAAACTTCATGCGGTACCATGTCAGCAGAGCTTGTTCGCCGGATACCTGGGGCAATGCACCGGAAACCCATTGGGAATCGTCAAATTCGGGGGCCTGCCATCCGCGACCGCCGGGAGCGGCGGCAAGTTCCAGTTCGCCACTTTGACCGCCCCATGCGTCCGGTTGTGAAATTAATGCCGGTTCTCCGATGCCGCCCCAGTGTCCAAGTTCCTGCACGACCAGGGCGACAACGTTGCGCCCGCGCCGCAGCACATGCGAAAGGTCAATGGTTGCGCCAAATCCGCCCGCCATGCCCGCACCCTTGCCATTCACAAATATCCACGCGCGCGTGGAAATCACGCCAAAACGCAGAATGCTGCGCTGCCGGCGAATATCCGCATCCGTGATGGTCAATTCAGTGCGGAAGACCGCCGCCTGGCGATGGCCGACCTCTTGCGGCGCCATACCCGCAGTGTGGGCAAGCCTCCAGTGCGCATCGGAGGTATCCGGTTGAATTTCCGGCAGACTTCCGACATCGCGCGGCAGTTTCACCGGCGTGTACCGCCATGGACCGATCCGATCGGCGGGATCCGGGGCTCCGGTCATACCGGCGGCCGTTATTCCAAACGAGCTTTCCAGCCCAAAACCATTGTCCGGATGGCCCACGTTGTCGTGAACAATCAACACATCGTGAAGGCCGTCCGCAGGCGACGCATTCAGTGGAAACATCGCGGGTGATCCAGTCCGGGAAGACGCATACACAGATTTTCCGGCGTGAGAAATTGTGGCTGAATCCTGACCGTTTAACTGCAATGTAACCGCCGCCGGGCCGGCCTGGCCATGCTTGTCAACATTGATCCGGGCGCGATAGTAGGTAAAGCCGCTGTCATATATCCCCATCGCCGCCAGCGAACGGCCGCGCGGCACACGCACAAAATCACCCGGTAAGGCATCCGGCGCACTGGAGGCGTGGGTAATACGCACGGCGCCGGGCAAATGGCCCGGACGACGTAACGGCCTGACCGTCGGCGGCAGCCATTGGCGGTGTGAGGCGGCGGTTATTCCCGCGGGCAGATATAGAATTTTGAAATCCGCGGGGGCCAGCTTAACGGACAGCGCCACGTGCCCCAGTCCGGCAATCGCGGCCTTGAAGTCGGCCGTGACGGAACGGCCGCGGTCCAAATTCTGAATGAAAATAAAGTGCGAGCCATCCGGTGCTTTGCGTGCTCCGGTCTGTATGGACCGGGGCGCACCGGCGGCGGTGATCGCCACCCTTACCGCGCGGGCAAGGGCCGGGCCGTGCCGCTGAATCATTTTTCCAATCGCGGCCGCCTTGAGCCATTTGGCTCCGACACCGCCGTTTTCGCGAATAGGCGCGCAATAATCGTAGGTGGTTGCGACATTCACCGAGGCCCGTCCGGCGAAATTGGTACCGCCGAAAAGCATGTAATAATTCAGCGCGGTCATTCCATGCTGCATGGAAAACAGCGTCAATGCATTGAGTTGTTCCGGGCTTACATCGCCGGCGTAAAGATCGCGGCTGGTGTTAAGGTAGGTTTTCGCACTGACCGACGTAAAATAACCGCCCTGCAGTTCAGCGGCCATCACCGGTGCATCCGGCTGTCCGGTGCGGTAGTGGCGAATACGGTGCAGCATCGCCGGGAATTGCCAACCGGGATAACGGTCGATGGTGTCAAATACTTCGGAAGCCAGGCGATCATGCGAGCCGAGAATAAAACCGGCGAGATTTGTAAACAGCGGAACTTCAATGCCGTTGGATCGGGCCTGGTTGATCAGGTCCTGAAGATGGGCCTTTTTTTCACCTGTTGGAATTCCAATCAGGCCGTATTCATTTTCCACCTGAACCAGGATGACGCCTTTTGCGCCGACAGCCTTTCGCGTGATCTGGTGGCGGGCCACCGTGGGGCAAACGGACCGCATCCAATGATTGGCCCAGGGGGTGTAACCCGCCGCATTGGTGCGCAGCCACATGCCGCGATGGTGCGGAGGAATTTTTGGGATCAGCCATTGCGGATAGCCGCCGGTATCCCACTCCCCGCACATATACGGTCCCACGCGCACAACGGTATAAAGGCCGTATTCTGTCGCCATGCCGAGGAATTCATCCAGCAGGTGCATATCGCAGCGGGAAAAATCATCCGGGCTGTCGGGCATCTGCGGCTCATGAAAATTCCATGGCGTGTACGTTTGAACGGTGTTGAAACCGGCGTCGCGGATTTTTGCGAACCGTGCCGCCCAAAGTTCCCGCGGAGCGCGGCAGTAATGAAATGATCCGCCGTAAAGAAAGAACGGTTTATTCTCCACCAGCAGGCTCCGGCGATCGTAGCGGATGCGATGCGGATGGGAAAATGTCCGCCGCCCGGTCAAATCATCCGCGAACACCGGGGCATCAGATGAACCGATGGCCATTCCGGCCGCCCACGCGGTCGCCGATGCAGCCAGGAAATCGCGGCGGGTCGGTAATTTGCGTTGTTTTGCAGACATGGCGGATCCTCAGTGTTGAATGGAAAGCCGAAGTGCGTCATACATGATCGCACCGATGCGAAATGCCCGATATCGCTGTCTTGCCTTGATGGATGCGGGGACATGAACAGGATTGGTAAAGCCGATTGTCATACGGTTCAACCCCGGTTTGAGCAGTTTGGCCGGAAACCGCACGTAGCGAACCTGATAGAGGCTGTCCTGTCCGCCGCTGCGATAAATCGCGGCGCCGGATTTTCTTAAATGCAGAACGGATACCCGCCGGCCGTTGATGCCGACGGCAAGGCCGCCATGCGGAATCAGCGTGGCGCAAAGCCCAAGCGTCAAGGTCGCGGTTCCCGACGGCGTTGCCGCAAGGTTAAACCGGATGGTCCACCATGGCTTTTTACAGTACCAGCCCCACTGGGCGAAATTCCAGTCCTTCGCCGGCGTGCTGCGGCCGATGGTGTAGGTCACGTCATTGGGAAAATTAACCGGATAGCGCAGGAAGTTGCCGTAATGGCGGACGTTGTTGCCGTCAAAAAATTCCCGCGTGCTGCGATCAGCCGTACCGATTTCCCATAACATTTTTCCTTTTGTATGCCGGCGCCAAAGAAGATTGTCCAGATGTGTGACTTTGTTCGGGGCCACAAGGACATGGTATTTGACGAAATTGGTAAAGTGGTTAGCGCCGGTAAGGGAAAGTTTGTAGTCGCCGGGACGAACCTTGTTGATCAGAAAAGTACCGTCGGGTTTGACACGCGTCCAGAATTCATACCCTTTGGACTGCATGGTCCAATCCGTGGAATTGTCCGGACTTAAAACCGCCCAGGCGCCGGCCGCACTGCCGCCGGCCGTTTCGTGCACGGAACCGGAAACTTCGCCCCGCACCAGGGGATAATATGGACTTTTAAGCCAGGTGAAGGGGCGCTGCCGCCGCAGCCGCCGGGCTAGGCGGCGGGCCGCATGGTACATGCTCATCGGAGAAGAGCCGTTGTTCACGGCGATAAAAACCGGTCCGAAAAACTTGGTCCAATCCTGTTGTCGGGCCACACGCACATCCGGCGCGCCAAAGTGGCCGCCGTCAAACATGACCAATATGTTATTTTTGGTGAGCCGCTGGCCGACGCGCTGCTGATGCACCGTCAAATCCTGCCGCAACGGCCCGCCGTTAATGTATGAACGGCCGGGAAAATCCATCCACAGCCCCACATGGGGCCCGGCAAGTCCGTAACACAGGAATTGATAACCAAAAAGGCAATAATCATATTTGCACCATATCCGGCCGTTGGAGAGCAATTCCGTCACATCCTGGAGTTTCTGTACAATCCGCTCCTCCGGCAGAGTGCCCATGAGCGGGGTGTTGACGGCATAGTTATCGACCGCCCAATCGTGAAACACACTGTGCCCATTGGCGGCCTTGACGACGAAGCGGGTTTGGGCGATCGAGCCGCCGGGAGCACCCGCCTGGTGGTGAAAAATGACCCATCCGTAAATGCCGGACTGTCCGCGGCGAATTTCAAAATGCGCCTGCTCGGAAAACGGAAACCAGTAGGAAGGCGGGCCGTTGAATATCACCTCAACAGATTGTCCATGATCCTGCACCACCCGCATGCCCTTGCCGGTGAGCGGGACAAAATAAGTCCGGCGGCGGGGAGCGTTGGAAGGATGGCGGGGCCGCGACGTACGAATGCCGTTGGCGTCAAAATAAATGCCGAATTGACGATTCAACAGCTCCTGCCGCCGACCTGCGGATTCATCGATCAGCGAAATGATCCGTGCTCTCTTTCTTGAGAAAACAACCCGGATCAGACCGTTGTTGACCACCACCCGCCCGGCGGTCTGCCGGACCGTGACGTTTGATGCGCCGTCGGCGGACCGGCACATAAACAGGCCCGCACACACGACAACAATTGCCGCAACCAATGACGATCTGATGATCTGCAACATAAATAGGTCCTCTTCAATTTGCGACATCCATGGTACGGCCGATTCCGCCATTTGTCGACCGTGCGGAGGAAACCATTTATCGCGGTATTCGGCGGTGTCACAAAATGAGCATGGCGTCGCCAAAACTGTAAAAGCGGTACCGCATGGCGACAGCCTCCCGATACACCCGCTTCACTTCGGCGACGGAAATAAATGCCGCAATCAGTGCCAGCAAAGTGCTGCGCGGCAGATGAAAATTGGTAATTAATGCGTCCGTCAGCCGTATATTATAGCCCGGGCTGATCACCAGCCTGGTGGACATGGCGATATCGCCCGGTTGACCGCCGGAACCTGCCGGAGGCTGAATCGCATCCGCGGCCGATTCCAATGCGCGGACGGTGGTGGTTCCCACGGCCACGATTCTTCGGCCGCGGCTTCGTGCGGTTTGAACGGCCGCGACCGTGGCTGCCGGAATTGTAAACCATTCGGCGTGCATCGGGTGATCCTTCAGGAGTGCCGCTTTAACAGGAAGAAATGTTCCTAAACCGACATGCAAGGTCAGGTAACAAACCCCGGTCCCATGCCCTGTTAACCGCGTCAAAAGTTCCGGAGTAAAATGCAGGCCCGCGGTGGGAGCGGCCAGCGCTCCGGGAGTGCGGGCATAGGTGGTTTGATAGTCCTTGGCGTCATGGCTGTCCAGACGTTGTTCTTTGTCGTCCTGGCGGGCCTTTTCAATATAGGGCGGCAGAGGCGGCGATCCGATACGCGCCAGCCGCGGCAAATAATCCTCCGCGGTTTCCCACTCCAATATCCATTGGCCGGACGCATCAGACCGCGTAACCGCCACGGCCCGCAGTCCCGTCTTTTCACCTTGGGCGTTTATGGCCTCCAGATGTGATCCGGGAACCAGGCGGCCGCGGGTCTTAAGCATTATTCGCCAGCGGCCGCGGACGATTTCCTCAATAAACAGTCCGGAAACCCGGCCCCCGCTGGATTTAATGAACTCCAGCCGGGCGGGCACGACGGCCGTGTTATTGGCAACCAGCAGATCAGTCGGATCCAGCACCTGATCCAGTTCGCAGAAACGCCTATGCTCAATACTTTTATCCGACCGCCGGTAAATAAGCAGCCGGCTTTGATCACGCGGATGCACCGGGTGGCGGGCGATAAGCTGTGAGGGAAGATCATAATCAAGTTCATCCATGCGCATACGCCAGAGAATAACCGCCCCCGCGATCTTGCGGCAAACCATCAACCTGAACGAGCGCCCTTGTGATGATTGCGAACCTTTCGATTAGCCGATACTATTTCTGCCCAGGCGCCTGTCTAAGAGTATTTTCTGGAGTTTCCTGAATGTCTGGTTTTGTTGGCCCGCGAATTGTCTGGCTCATCCGCGGTGATGAGCGTTGGGGCGTCGCACAGGCCGTGTTCGGGCTGGCTACGACCGTAAAAAGCAAGGGTGCGATTCCCATTATGCTGGCGATTGCGGACGGCCCCTTAGCCCAGCGCTGCCGCGATTCCGGTCTGACAACCGTTGCGCTGAATATGCCGTCACCGCCGATCATGAACGGTGGCATAGTGCACAAGCTTCGCGTATTCATGCAGTTGCGTTCCTACAGCAGGTCCGTGGCGCCGGCGGTAACCGACGCGATTATCAAGCAAAAAGCGGACTGGCTGCATTTCATATGGCCCGATCTGATTGATATCGCCGGCATTGCCGCCAATCATGCGGAGATACCCTGCACATGGGAAACGCCGACCGTACTGGGCAATTACCTTTTCGGCATTAACCGGCATATCCGCCAAATGCAGTTGCAAAAATACGGCACTATCCCGCTGGCTATCAGCCGATGCACCGCGGAGAGCCTTGGGAACAGCCGAATCAAGCCTATCACAATTCATCTGGGGGTGGATCCGGAGCGTTTTAATCCACGCACGGTCGTCATGCGCACACGTGAAGAATTTGGAATTCCCGCGAACGCCACAGTGCTGGGGATTGTGGCGCGCATTCGTAAAGGCAAGGGGCAATTGCCGGTCATTGAGGCGCTCGCCACCATGAAAGACAGTCATCCGGAACTGCATCTGCTGCTGGCGGGCGGCGGCATTGAAAATCCGGATGATGAACTCGGTAAACAAATCAGGGCGGCAATAGAAATCCATTCCCTTCGGAATCGCGTGCACCTGTTGGGCGAAATCCCCAATGCCGAATCACTTTACGGCATTATCGACGTGCCGATGAATACACTGATGGGGACCGAAGCGTTCGGTCTGTCCGTGGTGGAGGCCATGATGATGGAGCGACCGGTCCTGGTTCACGCCAACGGCGGTCCAAATGAAACGGTAATCGACGGACAGACCGGCTGGCACATTCCCGCCGTCACTGTTCCGGCGTTGACCACGGGAATCGGCCGCGCTTTGGCGGATCGGCCGCGCTGGGCGGAAATGGGCCGCGCCGCCCGACAGCGGGCCATGGAACATTTCAGCAGCGACAAGCAGGCGACGCTTTTCCTGCAGTTGGTTAATCAGACACGCCGGGTGCCGCCCCCGGATTAGTTCGGTTCTCTCCGGATTCCGGTGTGGGGGAAATTTCCCATCGCATTTCACATTACCTGCCGTCCCGCCGATAACGGACCGGATCAACACATGGAGTAATGCCGTGAGACCCTGTTTCGCCGGCCTATTTGCCGCACAACAATTGCGATCGCTATGCTTCACGCCGGTTGCGGAGACGATCCATTAATACGGCGGCAATGATAATCAGTCCGGTGACGATGTTCTGATAACCATGCGGCAGATCAACCTGCACACAACCGTTACGAATCGCCATGATAAACATCGCCCCTATGACAGTGCCCACGATGGAACCCTGCCCACCGGTAAGACTCGCTCCGCCGATGACCGCGGCCGCAATAGCCGTGAGCGGTGTATTTTTTGAAGTGGTTGGATCACCTGTACCGCCTTCATTGGAGAACATGAGCACGCCGGCGATTCCCGAGAACGCACCGCCAAGAACGTAAATCCATATTTTAACGCGATTGACGGAAATTCCGCAGAGCCGCGCGGTCTGTTCATTGGATCCAATTGCGAATATATGTCGCCCGAATCGCGTATAGCGCAGCATGAGAATCAGCAATGCCGCCAATACGATCATAATCCACACGCCCCACGGGAACCCGAATGAATGAGCCGGGTCCATCAATCGATTCAGCCAGTTGGAATGGGTATAAACCTCCGCCTCATGCCCCAGCACATCCGCTGCGCCCCGGAATGCCAGAAATGTGCCAAGCGTGACGATAAACGGATTCAGTGACAGCAGGGTTACACAACTTCCGTTAAATAGGCCGCACAATGCCCCCACCCCCACGCCGCCGAATGCCGCCAGCAGCGGCGGCCAGTGCGCATTGAGCATCAGCGCTACGGCGACCGTCACCACGGCGATGGTGGCGCCGATGGAAATATCTATGCCCGCGGAAATGATGACGGGTGTTGTTCCCAGGGCGGCCACCCCCACCACCACGCTTTGCAGAAGTATCTGTTTGGCGTTACCGATGGTGGGAAATGTGTCCGGGCGCAGCAGTGAAAAGAGGATAAACACCAGGACCAGGCCGATCGCCGGGCCCAGCACGCCCAGCATGGATCGGATATTCCAGCGGCGGTTTTTTTGCACCGTTTTCCCGGCGGCATTCAACGGC
>JAKBBN010000078.1 GCA_021808485.1 Planctomycetota bacterium
CCGCTGATTCTGATCACATGAGAGTGCCGATGATGCATAATTTGCCATGAACAAAGCATACCATGCCAGCATCTATATGTCAAGTTGTTTACGGGACGGTACACTAGGGCCAGATATGCAAAGCCATCAAGGCCGGCAAAACCACTGTGCCCGCGGTCGGCAAGGCCACGCGCGCCGGCACCGGCTGCGGAAGCTGCAAAAAAATGATCCGTGAGTTAATTGAGGAAATCGCGGGCAGCGTCAAGGCCGATCCCAGCGAATCGTGGTATGTGCCCGCAATCCCCATGGACAAGCCGACGCTGCAAACCGCGGTGATTGAGCGCGGCCTGAAGAGCGTGTCCTCCGTCATGGAGGCGTTCGCCTCCAAAGATGATGAAAAATCGCGCATGGGCCTGGCGATCCTGCTGCGCGCCGTCTGGCATAAGGAATATGTCGATGAGCGGGACTGCCGGTTCGTAAACGACCGCGTGCACGGCAACATCCAAAAGGATGGAACATTTTCCGTCATTCCCCGCATTTACGGCGGCGTCACCACCGCGGATGAACTGGTCAAGATCGGCCTCGTCGCCAAAAAATATAACGTGCCGACGGTGAAACTCACCGGCGGCCAACGGATTGATCTGCTCGGCGTAAAAAAGGAACTGCTGCCCGATATATGGCGGGACCTGGGAATGGTCAGCGGATATGCGTATACGAAGGCATTTCGCACCTGCAAGACCTGCGTGGGATCGGATTGGTGCCGCTTCGGCACCAATGATTCCACGGCCCTGGGCATCGCCATTGAAAAACGCCTGCAGGGTCTGGAAACACCGGCCAAAGTAAAAATGGGCGTTTCCGGCTGTCCGCGGAACTGCGCTGAAGCCACCGTGAAAGATATCGGCATCATTGCCACCGAGGGCGGGGAGTGGGAAATACTGGTGGGTGGTGCGGCCGGTGTGAGCGTCCGCAAGGCGGATTCCCTATGCCGCGTGAGTTCCCAGGAGCAGGCCATCCGTATCACCGAAAGGTTTTTACAGTATTACCAGGAGCATGCCCGTTATCTGGAACGCACGTACGATTTTGTCCCGCGAATTGGAATTCAAAAACTCCGTGCACTGTTGGTGGATGACAGCGAAGGTCTGTGCGCCGGACTGGATGAGCGCGTGGGAGCCGGCATTGAAGCCGCGCTGGACCCATGGGAAGACGACAGCCGTAACCCGAAATATGCCGGCCAATTTGCCCCCATCCGCCGCATTGCCCTGCCCGTGCTGGCGCCGGCCGGATCAACCGGATAACGGAAAATGGACGACGCGCCCGCCGCCGCAAGCACCCAAACTGAACATGAAGGATGCCATATGCCCGAATCGCTGATAACTCCACGGATAACCGCCTTGAACAACGATTCATCCGGCGACACCATAACGGCCTGCGACCGCCATGCGCCGCATGACCCGGCGCAACTGCCGACCGGGCCGGACGCCCCCAAAACCTGCGCCGTGAGCGTATGTACACTGGCGGACCTGCCCCGCGGACTGGGCCGCGCCTTTCAGATCGGCAACCGCACACTGGCCATTTTCCTGACCCGGCAGGGCCGCGTGTTCGCACTCGACAACCGCTGCCCGCACAAAGAAGGCCCGCTGGCGGACGGCATGATTGCGGATGGCGCCGTGGTCTGCCCGTTGCACTCATTCCGCTTCAATTTAACCGATGGCGAATGCGATCAGGAAGGCCGGTGCGGCGTCCGCACTTATGCCGCCGAGATTGAAAATGGAATGGTCGTTGTTCATATGCCGACGGAGTAATTCACGGTGATTCAGTCCGCTGATCATTCCGCCCTGCCGGGGAAAAGGCCGGGCCGCATCCATAAAACCACCTGCTGCTACTGCGGGGTAGGATGTGGAATTGAAATTCACCAAAACCGGCACGGTGAACTTGATTTGCGCGGCGATGCGGACCATCCGGCCAATCGCGGCATGCTTTGCTCAAAAGGGAAAACACTGCTGCATGTCGCCGCGAGCCGCAGCCGGCGGCTCACCCGGCCGCTGCTTCGACCGGATCGGCGGGCAAAACCGGCAATCGCCGAGGCGGTGACATGGGACCGGGCGATGCAGCACATTGCCGCGGAATTCCGCCGCATCATTGCGAGGCATGGTCCGGACGCCGTCGGTTTTTACGGATCAGGCCAATGTTTGACCGAAGAATATTATCTGATCAACAAAATCGCCAAGGGGTTTTTGGGGACCAATAATTTTGACACCAATTCCCGGCTTTGCATGTCCGCGGCGGTCACGGGCTATAAACTCACGCTGGGAGCGGACGGCCCGCCGACGACGTATGGCGATATTGATCTGGCGGATACTTTTCTTGTGGCCGGGGCCAATCCGGCGTGGTGCCATCCCATACTGTTTCGTCGCATGGAGGCGCGCAAGGCCTCCCATGACGCCGTCAAGGTGATTGTGGTAGACCCGCGGCGCACCGCAAGCTGCGCGATCGCCGATTTGCATCTGCAAATCCTGCCGGGCACGGATGTGGCTCTCTACAACGCCCTGGCCCGTGAATTGTGGAAAAACGACGATCTGAATCCGGACTTTATTGAGAAACATACCACGGGCTGGGCGCAAATGGCCGCTGCCGTGGATTCATTTACGCCGGAACATGCCGGGCGGATTTGCGGCATCAACCCGCAGGATATCCGCACGGCAGCGCGGTGGCTGGGGGGCAATCGGCGATTTTTAAGCATGTGGACGATGGGCTTAAACCAGTCCAGCAGGGGCGTGGACAAAAATATCGCCCTGATTGCACTTTCGCTTATCACCGGAAAAATATCCCGACCCGGCTGCGGGCCCATGAGCCTCACCGGCCAGCCCAATGCCATGGGCGGCCGCGAAGTGGGCGGCATGGCCACACTGCTGCCCGCCCACCGTGACATGGCCAATCCGGAACATCGGCGGCAGGTGGCTGATTATTGGGGCGTTGCCTCAATTCCCGAAAAACCGGGGCTGACTGCCGTGGAAATGTTCGCCGCGATGCGGGAAGGCAGAATGAAAGCCATCTGGATCATCGCCACAAATCCACTGGCGTCCGTCCCGGATTCATGGCAGGTCGAAGCGGCGTTGCAAAAAGCCGAATTGGTTGTGGTTCAGGATATATACCCCAATGAAACCGGCGAATTGGCGGATGTCATTCTGCCCGCGGCCGCCTGGCTGGAAAAGACCGGCACAATGACCAATGCCGATCGCTGTATCAGCCTGCTGGACAAAGTGATTGATCCCCCGGGCCAGGCGCTTTGCGATGTGGACATACTGCTGAAATTCGCCCGCACCATGGGATGGGAGGAAAGCTTCGGAAACAGTTCACCGGCGGAAATTTTTGACCAGCATGCCGGCCTTACCGCCGGCACGGATGTGGATATCACCGGCCTGTCACACGCCGTTTTAAGGCGGCATGGACCGGTGCAATAGCCCTGCCCTGCGACGGTCGCCGCCTCTCCGGCATTTGCCGGCGACCCGTCGGAAAATCACCTGAATTCCGCCCCGCCACCGGATTTCGCCGCTTTTCACGCGGAAACACGGCTCTATGCGAACCATCAATTCGCCACGCCGGACGGCCGGGCCAGGCTGCATCCCATTGATTACGTTCCGGCGGCGGAAACACCGAATGCGGATTTTCCATTCATATTAACCAGCGGCCGTGTGCGGGATCAGTGGCACACCATGACGAAAACCGGCAAGGTGGGCAAGCTGCGACAGCACGCGGAATTTCCCACCTGTGACATTCATCCGGATGATGCCGCACCCCGCGGCATTGCCGATGGAGATATTGTGCAGGTGACGAACCGCCGCGGCCATGTGCGGGTTCCGGCGCGGATCACCACGGAGGTGCGAACAGGAACATTGTTTTTGCCCATGCACTGGGCCGGCCGGGCCAACAATGCCCTCGGCCGCGCAAACAACCTCACGAGCCCGGCTTTGGATGCAAAGTCCATGCAGCCGGAGCTCAAATTCGCCGCCGCCGCTGTGGCACGTTATACACCTCCCCGCCGGCATGTGGTGATTATCGGCGCCGGTGCGGCGGCCATGGCCTTCATTCGCGCAAGCCGCACATTCAATTCGCAGGACCGTATTTCACTTTTCAGCGCGGAAAAAGAACTGGTTTATAACCGCGCCATGCTGCCCATGTACATCAATGAAACGCGCTCGTGGCCGCAGTTGCTGTTGGCCACGCAGGATGAGCTTAAGGACATCGGCGTAACATTTTATGCCGGCACGCCGGTGAGCCGGCTGAACATGCCGGATAAAACAATTGTCACACACGCCGGTAAAGAGCATGCATTTGACGCACTTGTCCTGGCCACCGGTTCGCGACCGCTGATTACTTGGCGGGGCCCGCTCCCCCGGACCGGCGTATACACCCTGCGATCCCGCGACGATGCAGACCGCATTTCCACGGATGCAAACGTCACGCGTGAAGCGACCATAATCGGCGGCGGTTTATTGGGCATTGAACTGGCCACGGCGCTGAATGACCGCGGTGTGAATGTCACCATCGTGCACCGTTCAGCCCGACTGATGAGCAAACAACTTGATGCGGTTGCCGCGGAACTCCTGCGGCGTGAACTGACCGCCCGCGGCATTCGGGTTATTTTGAATTCTGAACTCGCGGGGATTCAGGGCCTTTTGCGGCCGGAAAACGTGCGGCTCAGCACCGGCGAAACGCTGGCGGCGGGCATGGTGGTTTTTGCCACCGGCGTTGAGCCGCGGACGGATCTGGGCCGTGAGGCGGGATTAAAAACCGATCAGGGCATATTGGTGGATCAATTTCTGCGAACCAGCCATCCGGATGTGTACGCCATCGGCGAGTGTGCACAGCTGGGCGACAAGCTTTTCGGAACGACTGCCGCGGCACAGGCCCACGGCCGGGCGCTGGCTGATTTTCTGCGGGGAAATGTGCATGCACCGTTCACCAGTGTTCCCGCGGGCAATGTGTTGAAAATATCGGATTATCAACTGGCCAGCGCGGGAGAAACCGATCCGCCGGATTCCCCGGACACACACGTTATCACCCTTGCCGACCGTGCCCACGGTTATTATCAAAAATGCGTCATACGCGATGATCGCATGGTGGGCATGGTCATGGTTGGAGACACCAGCCGCTACGCCGAATGGCTGGAACTGCTGCAAAAGGGCACGGAACTTGAAACGCTGCGCGCCGGGCTGTTGCGGCCGGGATCCGGCCCGGCGGCGACAGTGGAAGGCAACTTGATCTGCAGTTGCCATCAGATAGGGGAACAGACCATTCGCCGCTGTGCCGGCCGGCCCGGCGCCACGCTGGGCGACGTGGTACAGGCCACCCGCGCCGGCAGCGCGTGCGGCAGTTGCCGCCCGGAAATTGCCGCGATTATTGCCCAGTGCGGTTCCACCGCCGATCCTCCCGCCCCGCCGACTGTCCGCCCATGGCAAATCTTGACGGAAATTCCATTCCTCTGGCTGTGGTGGCCTGAAGAATCATGGGCCGGCGGCGTGGCGAACGCGGAATCGCAGGTGCGCGGCTGTACCCGGCCGGAACGGGTACAATAATAAGGACCATAACCGGCCGAACCGCGCCGGTGAAGGAGCCGGTTTGATTCAGGATTTGAACCATCGCAGTATTCGCTATCTTCGGCTCTCGCTTACCCAGGCCTGCCAGATGCGGTGCGTGTATTGCCGGCCGGATTTTCATACCAATGCCCACGGGCATGACGGCGAATTAACCCCCGCCGAAATTAATCAACTCGTCCGTCATCTGGCCTGCCGACACGGGGTGCGAAAGGTGCGTCTTACCGGCGGGGATCCAACCGCCCATCCGCAATTGGTGGAAATCATCCGTCTCATCGCCGGGATTCGCACACCGGACAACCATCGGCTGGAACTGGCCATGACGACCAACGGGCTGGCGTTGGCCTCCCATGCCGCACAGTTTGCGGCCGCCGGCCTGCAGCGGGTAAATATCAGCCTGGATTCATTGGATATCCGGACGTTTCACGAAGTAACCGGACTTGATGCTCTGCCGCAGGTGCTTGCGGGTATTGAAGCCGCCGTCGCCGCGGGGCTTTCCCCGGTAAAGTTGAATTGCGTGGTGTTGCGCGGAAAAAACCAGCATCAACTGCCGGAAATTCTGGAATTTGCCGCAGCTCGCGGACTGGAACTTCGTTTCATTGAAATGATGCCCATGGGCCCGTTGCGCGACCGCTGGCACAGCCTGTACATGCCGGCGGCGGAAATTCGCCGTGCCATTGAACCCGCGGTGGAATGCATGCAGCCGCTGGTGCAGGGGGCCGGCAGCGCCCGCAATTTCCGCGTGCTGACCCGCAGCGGCAAAATCACCACCCTTGGCTTTATAACCCCGATGAGCTGCAATTTTTGCGCCAATTGCGATCGCCTTCGCATCACATCCGATGGGAATGTTTACCCCTGCCTTATGGACGAACCGCGGGGACGGCTGCTGCCGGCGCTGCGACCGGCGTTCCATGCGGCAGACGTTGACGATATTCTGGTTCAGGCGTACGCCCGTAAAAAGCCGGAACATCCGGCGTGGGGTCACACCATCATGACCCAGCTGGGAGGCTGACAATGACCGTCAAAATCGCCCAAAACGGGCCGCAAACACCGGAGAATGTACCGGCCACCTTTAAGGAATTCGTCCGTAAATTTCCCGCGCTGGGCAATGCCCATGAAAGTATCGCCCTCGCCGTGGATGCCGCCGGCCCCATTGACCCGAAGACCCGGGAACTTATCAAAATGGGAATATGCATGGGCGCCGGGCTTGAATCGGCATTCAAATCCCACGTGCGGCGGACCTGCGCCCATGGCGCAACCGTTGAAGAAATTGAACAGACGATTCTTATGGCCATGAACACGACGGGTTTTCCGCGAACCGTGGCCGCCTGGCAATGGGCCCG
Source organism: Planctomycetota bacterium (assembly GCA_021808485.1). Lineage (GTDB taxonomy): Bacteria > Planctomycetota > Phycisphaerae > WQYP01 > WQYP01 > JAJYPG01. Next base: position 6,917 of record JAKBBN010000078.1, read on the forward strand.
GCAACAGCTGACACGGGACAATGGGGAAAAAACCGCATGAGCCGACATGATATCATCATTCGTGTTTTCGGCCCGCAGGCCCGGCTCATTGGCGGTCCCGACATTCGTGTAACGCTGGATTCAGCGGGCATCTCCTGTGCAACGCTGAAAAGAGTGATTGCCGCACAATACCCGGTATTGACGGAAACCCTTGCGGCCAGCCGGATTGCGGTGAATTTTTCCTTTGTGGCCGATGAGGCGATGATCGGCGGATCCGATGAAATCGCCCTGATCGGCGCGGTGAGCGGCGGATGATCGAAACTTTGCCAGTGTGTGTCAACATTGCCGATGGGCCGGTTCAAGCCGTTGAACTCAACGTTCCCGACGGAGCCGGCGCGGCTCTGGAATTCCGCGGCATCGTCCGCCCGCTGGAAGAAGGCCGGCCGCTGGTCGGGTTAAATTACCAGACCTATGACCCCATGGCCCACATGCAGCTGCAGAAATTGGCCGTCGCCGCCGTCCGGCAATTTCAGCTTTTTCAGGTGCAGGTCGCCCACAGCCGCGGGTTCGTGCCCGCGGGTTCCTGTTCAATGCAAATCGCCCTTTTTGCCGGCCGGCGAAAATCCGCCATTGCCGCCATGGACTGGCTGATTGATCACATTAAGCAGGATGTCCCCATCTGGAAATCGCCTCTTTTTGACGCCTCAACGGTCAAGAGTGAACCATCATGAACGTCAGCGCACACCCGCCGCAATCCGCCGAATCGCCCTTCAGTCGCGCGGATCATCCGCGCCTCGCGTTCGCCCGAATGGCCGCAAAGCTGGCCGTTGCGGACTGCTGCACACTCCCGGCGGATCAAGCCGCCGGACTGATTTCCGCTCAGCCCGTTGTCGCGGATCGCCCCAGCCCCCCCTTTGACGCCAGTGCCGTGGACGGTTACGCCGTTTGCCGTGCGGCGCTTAAACGTGCCGGCGGCACACTTCCGATATCCGGCTGCAGCAGCGGCATGGGCCAGCCACCACCTGTATTCTCGTCGGATCATGCCGTGGCCGTGGCCACCGGCGGAGCGGTTCCGGCCGGGGCGGACGCCGTTATTCCCGTAGAAAACGTGTGCGTCTCCGCCGACGCCATCACACTGCGGCCGGAAGCGGCAATCCCTGAATCCGGCGGCAACATCCGCGGCAAGGGTGAAAACGCCCGCACCGGGGATACCATTGTTCCCGCCGGCCGGGTTCTTTTACCCCCTGCGACAGCGGCGCTGGCCGCTTTCGGCCATACCCGGATCACCGTTCACCGCCCGCTGAATATCACGCTGATCGTCACCGGTGATGAACTTTCCTCCACCAATGTCGCCGCGGTTTCCCCATGGCGAATCCGGGATTCCAATGGACCCGCCCTGACTGCCGCGATTCAGGCGGTAAAATGGCTGAAATTGCTGCGATCAGGACGGGTTGCCGACAACCCGCACACACTTTTATCCGCCCTGACCACCGCTCTGGCGGACAGCCGATGCGTGATACTTACCGGCGGCGTTTCCGTCGGCACGCGGGACTTCACCCGCCAGGCCGTTGAGGCCGCCGGCGGTATCGTGCAATTTCATCGCCTGCCGATAAAACCCGGTCGGCCCGTGATGGGCGCGGTCGGTCCGCAGGGACAATGTCTGCTGGGCCTGCCGGGAAATCCGGTATCCGCCCAGATATTGTTTCGCGCTCTTGTGCTGCCTATGCTGGCAGTGCAGGCCGGCGGCGGAAATTCACCGGCGGCGGATGCCATGGTGCATCTTTCCACACCGGCCGAAAGCCTGAAATCCATGTATTGGTTTCGGCCGGTTCGCCGCCTGACGCCGGATCGTGTGCAATTGATTCCCGGCCGCGGCTCCGGCGATATTCCCATGATGGCGGATTCCGACGGCTTTGTTGAAATTGCCCCCGAGGCCGCCGGTACCGGCCCGTATCCGTTTTATTCCTGGAGCGCCGTATGACCCGATCCAATGCGCGCAAACTCTCGCATTTTAACGCCCGGCAGCAGGCGGTAATGGTGAATGTGGGCGGCAAGCCGGTCTCGCTTCGCACCGCTGAAGCTCAGGGACGGGTGGACATCAGCCCGGCACTGGCCAAGGCGATTCTTCGCCACCAACTGGCCAAGGGAGACCTGCTGGCTGTCGCCCGCCTGGCCGGCATTATGGCCGCCAAGCGCACCGCCGAGTTTATTCCGCTTTGCCACCCCATTCCACTGGAATCCATTGATGTAAAACTGGTTCTGCGAAAAAATGCCGTCCATATCCGCGCCACCGTTGGCGCTTCATGGAAAACCGGCGTGGAAATGGAAGCCCTTCATGCCGTGGCCGCCGCCGCCCTCACCGTTTATGACATGGGCAAGGCCGTGGATCGGGACATGGTTATTCGCGACATTTGCCTGACCGCCAAAACCGGCGGAACACGAGGCGATTACCGGAGGGCAAATAAACCGTGAACAGCAATTTCCCCGTCGCTGTCGCCGTTCTCACATGTTCCGACCGCTGCTTCGCCGGCCGAACGATTGATTCCGCCGGCCCGGCTGTCGCCCAAACCATCCGCAAAATTATGCCGGGCTGCACCATTCTGGCCGCCTGCGTACCGGATGACGCCGCCGCAATCAGTTCCCAATTGCGGCAATGGGCGGCCGGTGCGCACAATCCGCGGCAGGATCTTGTCCTTACCACCGGCGGTACGGGCCTGTCCCCGCGGGATGTAACGCCGGAGGCGACGGCCGCCGTGCTGGAGCGGATGCACCCGGGGTTGCTGGAACTCGCCCGCCGGCGCTGCGGAGAAAAAAATCCCAAGGCGTATCTGTCGCGCGGGCAGGCGGGAACGCTTGCCCAGACCTTAATCATCAACCTGCCCGGCTCGCCCGCCGGCGCCGTCGAATGTCTTGAAGCCATTGCCGATGTTCTGCCCCATGCCCTCGCCGTTCTCCGCGGCTGCGACGGTCATACGGACAGTCGGGCGCAACCGCCGCATTCACATGGTGCCGGAGGCTGAATGGTGCTGCCGATCGCCTGCATTCTTGCCGGAGGGCGATCCAGCCGCTTCGGGACGAACAAAGCTCGCGCCGTCGTCAACGGCCGAATTCAGATTTTGCGCATTGCCGATATGGTCCGGCCGCTGGCGACGGAGGCAATTGTAGCCGCGGACACCGCCGAAAAATATGCCGATTTGGGCCTGCGCTCACTCGCCGATGCAATGCCCTTTCTTGGCCCGGCCGGCGGCCTTAAAACAGCGCTGCAATATGCCGGATTAAACCGCTGAGTGCTGCTGATTTCCTGCGATTTTCTGGAAATCCGCCCGCATTGGATTCAAACGCTTGTCACCGCGGCGTCACCTGCGCCGAATCGCAATGAATTATCACAGGCTGTCGGGCCGCTCGCTGTCGCCTATCGGCACTCGCATTGGGAGCCGACGCCGGCCCTGTATCATGGCCGCGCGTTTACCCGCATTGCACAGACAAACATCAATCAATGCGGTCCGGGGATTAACAACGGATTCTCCGGCTCCATGCAGCGGATTCTTGACCTGCTGCATGCCACGGCATTGAGCCTGCCGGTGGATTGGCCTGAAACGCCTCAATTCAATTCACCGGAGCAACTGAACGCTTACACCCGCGGCAGGCACGCCGGCACCCCCGCGCCAAAGCCGTAAGTCAATGATTAAACACCGCCGCCGCGGCGCCCTACTGATTTCCCGGCGTCGGACCGCACAGCGGGGGATCGCCCTGTGCTTTTCGATCCACGTTGGCCTGGGCAAATACCTGAGCGATTTCAGACGGCCGAACCCAGCGGACACCGGTGTCCGAAAATCCAATCGCCATCCCGCGGCCCAGGTTCTTTGTCGACGGCTTGGAATAGACCACAATATTCCAGGCGCCATTATTGATTGTCGTATGCGCCCCCACATACACCAGATCGCAATGCCCCGGCAGATGGTCCCGAATCCATGCGACATCATGGGCGCGGCTGGCGGGCACCACCAGCGGAGATTCACCGGCGAACGGGTTTACCAGATTGATCGGCTGCAACTGGCCGTTTGCCAAAAGGGTGGCCAGGTCATCCGGCAGCATCCCATGGTGATCCTGGCCGTAAATGACACAATTCTGAACGACCGTCCTTTCATCTTGCAATATAAACGCCCGATTCGCGAGCACTCTGGCTCGCGCAAGTGAAGGCAGCAGTATCGCGACCAACAGACCAAAAAGCGCAATCCCCATGACACTTATCACCGTGCCCGCAATCGCCAGCCCGCGCGGCGGCCGCCGCAGGGCGATGAGGCTGCAAATAAGTCCCGGAATCAGGAAAATACCGGTAAAAATCCCCACCAAAGCGCATACAAAACCGGTTATGCCAAGCCCGTTGACTCCCCGCCCGGCGGAAGATTCCACCTCCCGCATGCGGCCCGCGGTGGAAGCTATTGCCGCACACCGCGGACAAACGAGCGTCGCCCCCGCCGGCGGTGGTGGACCTCGCAACTGAAACTCATTTCCGCAACGTGAACACATCGCCATGGATTTGACTCCTTGATACCGCATCACATTTCAATATGCCATTGACAAATCTGGAGGAGTAACCACGTATATTGCTACAAACGGGACTATACCCCGCTGATCACCGGTCTGCAAGATTGCCGTTCAAACCGGAACATCCGATAGCAAGGTTCACCGCGGCAAATCGTATAATCCGCCGTTTATCGCCGGCGGCGGGTGGGAAATTTGCCGGATAACGGACGCGTAGACTGTGCATTTGTCGGCAGCGCAAACCCGGTTGGCGCGTATTCCGATTGCGGCGGGGCAACCGCCGGCGCGGCCGGCGATTCCATCGTGGCGGCGGCGCGGTGTGGGCCGCGGCCCGGCTCCGGCGTGGCTGTAAAACCGGGAATGCGATATTCTTCCAACAGTTGATTGGTCAGTTTTTCAATCTCGGTCTGCAGCTGGCCCTGATCCCGTGCGACAAAGGTGAATGCACGACCGGTGGCCCCCATGCGCGCCGTGCGCCCCACGCGGTGAACATACGCCTCCGGGTCTTCCGGAACATCATAATTCACCACATGTGTGACTTCATGCACGTCAATGCCGCGGCTGGCCAGATCCGTGGCCACCAGGACATTTATTTTTCCGGTGCGGAATCCGCGCATCACACGTTCCCGCTTATGCTGCACCAGATCGCCGTGAATAGGCGACGCATTGATTCCGCGTTCCTGCAGCCCATGGGCGACTTTGTCCACGCTGCGCTTGGTACGGCAGAAAATAATCGCCAATTTGGGATCTTCATCGGCTATCAGCGCCCGCAACGCCCGCAGCTTGTCCCACGGCTGAACCCCCACCACGAACTGCCGGGCATCCGGCGCCGTGAGCTTTTCATCCGGCTTGGCCGTGAAGATTCGCGCCACATCTTTCTTCATGTGCCTTTCCACAAGGCGCTCAATTTCATCATTGATCGTCGCGGATACAAAAAAAGTCTGATGTTCCGCCGTGCAGGATGCGAGTATCTTCCGCACATCATCGCGGAAACCGATGTCAAACATGCGGTCCACTTCATCGCACACCACGAACTTCATCCGGGCCAGCGATAAAACGCCCCGCTCCTGCAAATCAATAATGCGACCGGGCGTACCCACCACAACATGCGGCTGACGCTCCAGTGTTTTAACGTCGTGGTGCACTTTGGTGCCGCCATAAACAACCGCGATTCGCGACGGTTTATGACGGGCGAAGCGGACCATTTCCGCATGAACCTGCACGGCCAATTCCCGCGTCGGAACCACAATCAGGGCCTGAAAGCCTTCCATCGGATTCATTTGTTGCAGAATCGGCAGGCCGAACGCCGCCGTTTTGCCGGTGCCGGTCCGCGCCTGGCCCAGAATATCCCGCCCCGCCAGCGCCGGAGGAATCACCAGCCGCTGAATCTCCGATGGTTCAACAAAGTGAATTTCCGCCAGCGCAGTAAGAATCGCCGGCTCCAACCCCAGAACCTCAAATGCCTTTGGCAAACCCGATTGTGAATGATCCATCATATTTCTTTAACTAAGGAGTAGCGCACCGCTTTGACTCATCTATTTTTTCCCCATGTATCATATGATAACCGGGCCAATGGTCAAGTCCGCTATAAATGCGAAAATCCAAATCCCGCCCCCGCCCCCGCCGATTGGACGCATCCACCGCGAACTTTTACAATACATGTTTGGGAATAACCGGCCGGTGCCGGCGAGAGCCTCCGCCCGGAATGCGGCTAAATATAGGATTCCACCAGCTTGATGCATAGCGCAACAGACATTCCAGTTTTAACCGTTCAGTCGCAGGAACAGCCTGTTGAAACCGCAACCCATCCGGTTGTCGGCCTGTATCAGGACCTGCTTGCCCTGGCCAAGGTTCGTCTCACGGCCATGGTGGTGGTCACCACCGTCGTCGGCTACGTCACGGGGGCCGACGGCCATATCCATCTGGGGACACTGGCCCTGGCCTCCGCCGGGACATGGCTTATCGCCGGAAGTGCCGCGGCCTTAAACCAGGTTTTTGAAATCCGACCCGACGGCCTAATGCTCCGGACGCGCAACCGCCCCCTGCCCGCCGGCCGGATGCTGCCCTCAACGGCCGTCATCTTCGCCTTGTTTACGTTCGTCGCCGGAATGGCCGTACTGTACTGCGGCACCAACCAGCTCACCGCCCTGCTGGGCCTGCTGAATCTTATTCTTTACATATTCATTTACACGCCGTTAAAACGCCTGTCCACCATTAACACACTGGTTGGCGCCATCTGCGGCGCCATACCGCCCATCATGGGCTTTACGGCCGCTGCCGGACACATCGCCCTGCCCGCCGTCATCCTTGGGTTGTTGTTGTTTGTCTGGCAGATTCCACATTTCCTGGCCCTGGCCTGGATGTATCGCGATGATTACGCCCACGGCGGATTCCGCATGCTGTCCGTGGTGGACACCTCCGGCCGTGTCACCTGCGCCATGATGATCCTGTACAGCGCCCTGCTGATTCCGGTGGCCGCGGCTGCATGGTTCTTCGGCTTTGCCGGAATGTGGTTCGGATTTTCCGCCATCCTGCTGGGCGGAGCGATGGTCTGGCTTTCCGCGAAAATGCGCCGCCAAAAAAGCCGGGAAAATGCGCGGCGCGTCTTCCTGGCAAGCGTCATCTATCTCCCGCTGATCTTGACCCTGCTGATGGCGGATTTACGGCACCGCCCCGTGGGGCCGCAAGACGTCATCATCGCCGCGCCAAACACCGGCATGGCGCCTGCCGCCATCACGCCCGCCGCGCCCAAACCCGTCCCGCGGACCGCCCGATAACCGCTCCCATCGGGCCGATTTTCAATAGCCGCCGCCCCGGCCCCGCGCGGCATCTGTTAATTCGCACGTCTTGGCGATAGAATATCCGGTGCAAAGTCTTCCCGGGTGCTGGCGCCATTAGAAGTTGACGGAATTGGAAACGCGTATCCCGGCAATGCAGTTGGAGTTGATATGATTCTCAACATCCTCCGCTTTCTGTTCCTCGCCATGGTCACCGCCGTGGCCATGGCCTATCTGTCCTTGAACGTCGGCAACGGCGTCTGGCCGTGGGTGGCGATGTTCAGCGCCGTGGTGGTGGCTATCGGCGTTATTCTGGCGGATTTTTTATTCAGGAAAAAAAACCTCACCGCCATGTCCGGGCTGTTCTTCGGAGTGCTGGTGGGAATTCTGGTGTCGCTGGCTCTCAGTTATCTGATCCAGCAGGTTGCCGATATTTTTATCACGTCGAATGAATTGCAGCTCAGCGAATCGCTGATCACCGGGCTTAAACTCCTCACCGGGCTGATCTGCTGCTATATTTCCGTTTCGTTCATCCTGCAGACACGCGATGATTTTCGCTTTATCATCCCCTATGTGGAATTCAGCCGTGCCATGCGCGGCTCGCGCCCGTTTATTCTGGATACCAGCGTGATCATTGACGGCCGAATCGCCGACATCGCCGCCACCGGCGTGTTCGAAAGCCGCCTGATCGTACCCCGTTTCGTCCTCAACGAACTGCAGACCGTGGCGGACTCCGGCGATAAGCTCAAACGCGGGCGTGGAAGGCGCGGTCTGGATATTCTCCAGCGGCTTCAAGCACTGGGAAAAATCGAACTCTACATCTGGGACGGCACGCTGCGGGCGTCCGGACTTCAGGGTGTTGATCAAAAGCTGCTGGCGCTGGCCCAGCAGGAAAACGGGCGCCTCGTAACCAATGACTTTAATCTCAATAAAGTCGCCATCCTGCAGGGATTGCCCGTGATTAACATCAATGATCTGGCCAATGCCCTTAAACCCGCCGCCCTCCCGGGCGAAATGATGCGCCTGAAAATCGTCAAGCCGGGTGAAGGACCGGCGCAAGGCGTCGGCTATCTGGAAGACGGCACCATGGTCGTCGTGGAAGGCGCCCGCGACCGCGTCGGTCACGACATTGAACTGCTGGTTACCAATGCGGTGCAAACATCCGCCGGCCGCATGATCTTCGGCCGCTTTGAATCCTCCGCCAACGGCGCTCCGCGCACGGATGCATCCGCAAAAACGGAACCCGCCGCCAAATAAGTTCCGCAAATCCGCCCGCCCAGGGGAAAAGTGATACCCCGCATTACCGTGTTTGATAAGCCGAGTTATCCGCCGACAGAAACCCGGTTCCCGGCCCCACATATTCCGGCGTGGGCAGGGTAACCGTAAACCGAGCGGATTGCCCGGCGGCATGGCCGTCGCAGTATTCCACATTGGTGCGGCCAAGGTGACGAAAAGCCTGCGTGCCGGCGGCGCGCTCCATATCACTGATATTATCCGCATTGGCTGGAACCGGAGTCAAAAGGTCGGGGGCCCGCATCCAGTAATCAATTCCCCCATAATAACCGCCGTCGCCGAACAGC